>NZ_JBCLNI010000038.1:0-24692 GCF_039062885.1 Blautia sp. 2227st1_G12_2227SCRN_220401
GGCATCCGGAATATTTCTGGATCAGAGAAGTCAGTTCCAAATCGGTAAAGAATGCAATCGAAAATGCCTGTACCGCTTTTTCAAGATTTTTTCATCATCAGAGTAGTTTCCCGAGATATAAGAAAAAAGGAAGATCTGATGTAAAAATGTATTTTGTAAAGAATAATCCCAAAGACTGTCTCTGTGAACGTCACAGGATCAAGATCCCAACACTTGGCTGGGTAAGGCTGAAAGAAAAAGGTTACATTCCGACCTCTAAGGATGGATATGTGATCCGAAGCGGGGCAGTTTCCATGAAAGCAGGCAGATATTATGTGTCTGCACTTGTCGATATACCTGCTCCGGAAGCAGATGGAAATTTCACTGATGGGATCGGAATCGATCTGGGGCTGAAAGACTTTGCAGTTGTGTCAAATGGAACTGTATACAGAAATATCAATAAAACAGCACGGATCAGAAAACTTGAGAAACAATTAAGACGGGCACAGCGAAAGCTTTCCCGTAAATATGAGAACTTAAAGAAAGGAGAGACCACTCAAAGAGCAAATATATGCAAACAAAAGCTTAAAGTACAGAAACTTCATCATCGGATAGAAAATATCCGTACAGATCATATCAACAAGGTAATATCTGAGATAGTGAAAACCAAGCCGTCTCATATAACGATTGAGGATCTGAACATATCCGGGATGATGAAGAACCGGCATCTCTCAAAAGCAGTTGCGTCCCAGAAATTCTATGAATTCCGGACAAAATTGAAAACAAAATGTGCTGAATATGGAATCGAACTGAGGGTAGTTGACCGATGGTATCCATCTTCCAGGATCTGCCACTGCTGCAGCTGTATTAAAAAAGATCTGAAACTTTCAGACAGGATCTACAGATGCACATGTGGATATATTGAGGACAGAGATCTCAATGCAGCACGGAATCTGAGAGATGCAGAGACTTACGAAGTTGCATGATCCCGCAAACGTAAGTATGTACCGAAGGCTATTTCGGGAATTAACGACTGTGGAGTGTACTTAGGATCTGTGAGTAGAGATAACTCCGGTTACTCAAAAGCATACACAAAGAAACAGTAAGCGGTATTCGTGAGAATCCGCATTATCTCGATGTGAGTATGTTTAATCACATTTTGAGTGGCAGTTTGCTATGGGAAAAGTACTTGCGGTTTGTATCAGTGAGAAGAAAGGAACACAGAAGAAGAATGTTGGGTCTGCGGTTTTTGTGGAGGACTGGGGGCTTGAGGGGGATGCTCATGCCGGAAAGTGGCACCGGCAGGTGAGTCTTCTTTCCGGTGAAAAGATCGATGCGTTTCGTGCGAAGGGCGCAGAGGTCGAGGATGGTGCTTTTGGTGAGAATCTGGTTGTGGAAGGGATTGATTTCGCAAAGCTTCCGGTTGGCACCAGATTTCGCTGTGGTGAGGTTGTGCTGGAGCTGACTCAGATCGGAAAGGAGTGCCACAATGGCTGTGCCATTTTTCAGAAGATGGGTGAGTGCATCATGCCCCGTGAAGGTGTGTTTACAAGAGTGCTGAAAGGTGGAAAAGTTTCCGTCGGTGACGAGATGACTGTGGATAAAGCTATGATTTTTGATACTCATGCACATTACGATGATGAGGCTTTTGATGAGGATCGTTTTGCCATGCTGGATAGTATGCAGGAGAACGGGATCGGGCATATTGTGGATGTGTGTGCTTCTGTGGGACATTTTGACCGGGTTTATGATCTGGTTGAGAAGTATCCTTTTGTTTATGGCGCAGTGGGTGTTCATCCGGATGATGCGGATAAGGTGGATGCAGCTGTGCTGGATGAGATCCGCAGATATTGCGACATGAAAAAAACGGTAGCCGTAGGTGAGATCGGCCTGGATTATTACTGGCATAAGGAGAAGGAGGAGCATCTTCTCCAGCAGAAAGTCTTCCGCCAGCAGATGGACATTGCCCGTGAGAAAAAACTCCCGTTTATGATCCACAGCCGTGATGCAGCAGAGGATACGCTGAATATTGTGAGAGAGTATATGAAGGATGGGATGTTTGGCGGGATCATCCATTGTTTTTCCTACAGTAAAGAGATTGCAAGGGAGTATCTGAATATGGGACTTTATCTTGGAATCGGCGGAGTGGTTACTTTTAAGAATTCCCGGAAGCTGAAGGAGGTGGCAGAGTATGCGCCGCTGAATCAGATCCTGCTTGAAACCGACTGCCCCTACATGGCACCTGTGCCGAACCGTGGAAAAAGAAACAGCTCCCTGTATCTGCCGGAGGTTGTGAAGACCATTGCGGAGATTAAGGGAATCAGCTGCGAGGAGGTTGTGGCTGTGACGGAGAGTAATGCGATGAAGGTGTTGAATTTAATTTGATAAACTCGGGAAAAAGCGCTTTGTTATGAGCATATAGTTGAATGACGGATTGATTTTAAAGATATGAAATGAAAAAAGAGCTGTTGTATGGCAGGTGTGAGTGATCATCTGTTCGGCAACAACTCTTTTTTATATTTAGGAAAAATAAATTAATGACAAGTGCGCATATATGAGCGCACCATATTGGAGTGATCCTTACAGAAAAATATGCAGGTAAAAAAATGCCTGACAGAAATGTCTGTCAGGCACAGGAGGCATAAAACAGGAGATCCGGAAATCTCGGATTGTATTGTACAGCTTTTACAGCGATTTTAGCACTTTAACAAGTCGTGAATTGTCCTCCGGCATCATAATACAGAATCGTACAAATTCCCCGTCCAGGCACTGGAAGGAAGAACAGTCACGGATCATCATGCCTTGTCTGATACAGGCTTCAAATACGTCATAGGAGGTCAGTCCGTTTTTCAGGATCCTGAGCAGGATAAAGTTTGCATAGGCGGGATAGATTTTGTAGGTGTCTGTATCCCTCAGTTCTCGGATCATCCGGTCGCGTTCGGAAAGGATCAGATTTCTGGTTTCTTTAATATAATCTTCATCCTGCAGCATGATCTCTCCTGCAAAGGCACCAAGGCTGTTAAGTGACCATGGTGTCTGTTTTTCGCGCATTTTTGCAAGAAAGTCCATATTTCCGGTGATGCCGTAGCCCAGGCGCATTCCGGGAGCGGCGAAGAATTTGGATACGCCGCGGAGTACCATGAGATTGGTGAATTCCCGTGTCAGCGGAACTGCGGTGATGGCGTTGATATCCGGGGCAAATTCCACATAGGTTTCGTCGATCATCACGAAGATATTTTTTTCTGCACAGAAACCGATAAGTCTGCGAAGCTCTTCCTGGGTGATGGCAGAGGAGGTCGGATTGTTGGGGTTGCAGAGGATGAGAAAATCATAGCCCTGCTCCAGCTTCCGGCAGAGATCCGGAATGTCCGGCTCGAAATCATTGCTTTCCTGAAGGTGGTAGTATTCCTGGGTACTTCCGGAGAAGGAGAGCTCTCTGGAGTATTCAGAATAGGTAGGTCCAAGGATCAGAGTATGCTTCGGGGCACGCTCCTGGATCAAAAGGGAGATCAGCTCACTGGAGCCGTTTCCCGGAAGGATGAAATCAGCGGGAATATTGCAGTAGCTGGAAATCGTATTCCGAAGGGATGTGTATTCTCTGTCCGGGTAGGAGGAAAGGATATCCACGTGTTCTGCAATGGCTCTGCCGGCTTTTGGGGAAAGTCCCAGAGGATTGACATTTGCACCGAATTTGACGATGTTTTCTTTTTTCAGATTGTAGTAGCTGCAGATCTTTTCTATATCACTTCCGTGAAAAACGGGTTTGGTATCCATTTTTGTCACCTCACATTTTTGTTTTTTTCGTAAAAAATTTATATCCAGTATACACCAGAATCCGGGACAAAAAAAGACGGGATAAAAAGTTTCTGTATTTTTCTATATTTTTTGAACAGGATATTACTGAAAATTGCTTTCTAGAAATGTATGGGAATATTTGATACAATGAGCAGGTAGCGAATGTAGATTGTGAATATCCATGCTGTTTGTCAATGCGGACCGCGAATATCCACATTTTTTCCGGGGAGGGTAAGTCCTCAGTGAGAAACAGCAGGAAAGGAAACAGAAAATATGAATACAGAAGAGAAAAAGATCGCAGTGATCGGAATTGGTGGTGTTGGCGGCTACATAGCCGGGCTGCTGGCGAAGGCGTATCCTCATGTGACGATGGTTGCACGTGGCGCCAGGGCAGAGAGCATCCGGAAAAAAGGCCTGGTGCTCCACAGTGATTATAAGGGTGAGATCGTGGCAAAGCCAGAGCGGGTAGTTCCAATTCAGGATATGGGACAGCAGGATTATATTTTTATCTGTGTAAAAAATTATTCACTGGCTGAGGTGTGCGAAAGTATCCGGGACATGGTCACGGATGACACAGTGATCATTCCTGTGATGAATGGTGTGGACCCGGGAGAAAACATCCGCCGTCTGGTTGGTAAGGGAACGGTTGTGGATTCGCTGATCTATACGGTGGCTTTTGCCAATGAAGATTTTTCCATTTCCCAGCAGGATACGTTTACGTGGCTTTGTATTGGAATCAAAGATGCGGATGAACAGCAGCAGAAGAAAGTTGCAGAAGTGGCAGAGATCCTGAAAGGTGCGGATATTGACTATAAAGATCAGGGGGATATCGAGGTGGAGATCTGGAGAAAGTATATCCTCAACTGTGCCTTTAATGTGATGACTGCTTTTTATGATAATACCATCGGGGAGCTCCGCAGAGATCCGGTGAAAGCGCAGCAGTATGAGAAGCTTGTATGGGAAGCTGCCAGTGTAGGTCAGGCCAAGGGGGTTGCGCTGACGGATGAGCACATCAATGAGGTGATTCATAAATTCCGCCATGTACATGCAGATAATGCAACCAGCTCCCTGCAGAGAGATTTTCGCATCCGGAGAAAACAGACGGAGCTGGAAACCTTCAGCGGCTATATTGTGAAAGAAGCGAAGAGACTTGGTGTTTCCATTCCGCTTTCCGAAAAAATATATCAGGGACTTATGGAAATAGCAGAAAAATTCTGACCGAAAAGGTGAGTTTTCCTGGTGGAATCCTGTATGCTCTGGTACAATAGGGATATAAAAAATCCTGTATTGCAGGTTGAAAGGTTATCTGTGATATCGGAAGGGAGGAAAAGAGATGAAGAAAGTATTTTTGGCTGTTATTGCAGTGATCGTGGTCCTTGCTGGAGGACTTATGCTCAGTTACAACGGGCTTGCCGGAAGTAAAGAAGCTGTGGAAACAGCAGAGGCTGATGTGGATACCATGCTGCAGAGACGGGCAGATCTGATCCCGAATCTCGTCAGCACGGTAAAAAGCTACACGAAGCATGAGACGGAGGTTGTTGACAGGGTTCTGGCGGCGAGGGACCAGCTGATGAATGCGGATACTGTGGAAGAGAAATCTGAGGCAGATCAGCAGATGGACAGTGCACTTTCCGGTCTGAAGGTTGTGGTGGAAAATTATCCGGAACTGAAAAGTGATACTACTTATGTGGGCCTGATGGATGAACTGTCCGGAAGTGAAAACCGGATCTCTGTAGCGAGAAAAGATTATAATGAGGCTGTGAAAGCTTATAACACAAGGCTTGTGAAATTCCCCGGGAATGTATTTGGTTCCATGCTTGGCTTTGAGAAGGCGTCATATTTTGCGGCCGATGATTCAGCAGCAGATACGCCGGATGTAGGGGATATGCTGGCAGAGTGATAAGATCAGACCATTGTTCTGATGAAATGAAAGAACGGATAGAGGGAGAATATCCTATGAAAAAATGGATCGGACGGATGGCTGTGCTGCTGGCTTTTGTATTGACGCTGTCCGGAAGTACGCTGGCAGCCTTCGGGAAGATCCCGTCTGCCACAAAAGAATTCTATGTTAATGATTATGCAGGGGTTTTCAGCGATACCTGGAAGGAAGAACTTTGCAAGGCTGGTGAGCAGCTTTATGAGGATACCACAGCGCAGCTGGTTGTCCTTACCGTGGATACCACCGATGGGGAAGACATCAGTGATTATGCAGTGGAAACCGGTCGCAAATGGGGAATTGGTTCAAAGAAGAAAAATAATGGTGTCCTAATCGTCCTTTCGGTTTCGGACCGTAAAGTTTGGGTATCTGTTGGCTACGGTCTTGAGGGAAAGCTGCCTGATTCAAAGACCGGACGACTTCTGGATGAATATGCAGTTCCTTCCTATAAAGACAATCAGTTTGAAAAAGGTACCGTGGAGCTTTATTATGCACTGCTAAATGAGATCCGTGAGGAATACGGCCTGGAGAAGATAACAGCTCCCAGGTATGAGAAGGTGCAGCAGGATGTGGACGACGATGAGGATGAGGGAACTGTCTGGGAGATCGCGCTGGGGCTTGTGATGATCGTTTTGCTCATGGTGGGCGCATATCTGCTGTGCGTGATGCTGCCTGTATTTCTTATCGTAACTATGGTTCTGGTTCTGAAGGGCCTGATAATGAAATTGTCGGGAAAGGATACCGCAGACTACTGGAAAAAGAATTTCAGCCGTATGAGTGTACTGCACCGGCTCTTTAATTCCCTGTTTCCGCTGAGTTGGCTCCTGGGAAGAGGGGGAAAAAGCAGCGGCGGAAGTTCCGGTAATGACGATGACAGAGATGATGATTATGACAGCTACGACAGCGGAAACTCCGGAGACGGAGGAAGCTTCGGCGGTGGCGGTGCAGGCAGGGATTTCTAGTGGTGTCGGCATGAATCGCCGGTTCTCTTGTACAGCACAGGCGGAGCTTTCTAATGCTCTTGACAAAATTTCTCAACTTTGCTACAATGACGAAAATCAATTCCGTGAGGGAGTAATTCGCGTGTAGACGTGGTTTGTCAACATACTGGTGCATGCACCTGGCAAATCTTAAAGAATGAGACTCATGTATATTTTATTTCTGTTACAGAGATAGAGTATACGTGGGTCTTTTTTTATGGCTCCGGAGCGGATGAATATGCAAAGGAGAAGAAAAATGCTGTTATTTATGAAAGTGCTTTTTACCCAGTTTATTGCGGAAATGGGTGACAAAACACAGCTGATGCTGGTGGCAATGACTTCCAGGTTCAAGCTGAAGGATATTTTGCTTGGAACCGGTGTTGCTGTCCTGGTGCTCAACGGACTGGCAGTGCTTGCAGGAGGTATTATCAGTACCGTGGTCCCTACCTGGCTGATCCGTCTGATTGCAGGTGCAGCGTTCCTGTTTTTTGCGGTGACAACACTGAAGGGTGACGATGATGAGGAAGAGAATGTTAAGGATCGTAAGATCAGATTTGCACCGCTGTCTGTATTCTGCACATTTTTTGTTGCGGAGCTGGGGGATAAGACACAGCTTACCGCAATTACATTTGGTGCCAATGAGGGACTGAGTTCAGCGGTTGTGGTATGGCTTGCCTGTTCACTGGGACTTTTTGCAGCGGATGTGATCGGACTTCTGATCGGATATCTTCTGAAAAGCAAGGCACCGGAGGGAATCCTCAATACAGTTGCATTTGTTATTTTTTCCATCTTTGGAATCCTGACGCTGAGACAGGGATTTGGCCTTCTGCTTGGGGCGGGCTCTTCTATGATCCTTCCGCTTACCGTAGCGGTTACGGTTGTGTTTGTGATCGTCTGTCTTGTGCTTTATAAGCAGGCGAAAAAGAATTAAATTATTATAAGGAGCTTTGCATAGAATAGGGCTCATACCTGAAAAAGCCTCCGCATACACTGTAAAAAAGCGTCTTCGGGGGCTTGGCAGTGAAGGATTATATTGAAGAACGTGCAGTTGAGATCGCAGGATATATTGTTGAAACAAAGGCTACGGTGCGGCAGGCAGCTAAGAAATTCGGGATCAGTAAGAGTACGGTACATAAGGATTGCGTAGAACGCCTGAAAGTGATCAATCCGGCTCTGGCCATAGAAGTTCGCAAGGTACTGGATGTAAACAAGCAGGAGCGACATATCCGGGGAGGTATCGCTACCCGGGAAAAATATCTCCATGCTCACATGCGGTGAACAGGCGGGCCGGGTTAAATGTTGATCATAAAATATCAGTATTTATGGAGCCGGGTAAACTAAAATATGAATGTCTGTGTTATTATCCGGCTTGCTCTGGTTGACATACCTGATAAGATGTGCGAAGATTTATCATACGATAGAACAGCAAAATAAAGCACATAGGAAAGAGAGGATTTTATCATGCTGAAACAGTTATCCATCTATGCAGAAAATAAAAAGGGTGTTATGCAGAACATTACCGGTATCCTGAAGGACGAGGATATCAACATTCTGGGCTCTGTGACCAATGACAGCGCAGAGTACGGAATCGTACGAATGGTAGTTTCGGAGCCGGATAAGGCAATGGAGGCTCTGATTGCTGCAGGATATCTCTGCCACGTGATCGAGGTGATCGGAGTGGAGGTTGAGGATAAGACCGGAAATCTGAATGATCTGCTTCTTACACTGAAGGACAGTAATGTGAGCGTGGATTATCTGTACCTCTCCTTTAACCGTGATTCCGGCAAGCCGATCATGGTATTTCACACCGAGGATATCATGGAAGTGAGAGCCTGCCTGAAATCCAGAGGCTATACCGTTTTATAAAAACAGAATTTTACCGTGTGGTAGAGGCTTTTATCCGTTTGATAAATATTAAAATATTCTATATTATAAACACGAAATATCCATTTTACAAATGTATATGGCCATGCTATCATATATCCATAATAGTTCTTAACCTGTAAACAGCCACCTCAGGATATGTGAATATCCGTATCATACAGGCCGGGAACTAAAAACTCATCACATAAAGTTAATAATTACACCCATGAAGAGATCTGTGGATCAGCGTACACAGATTCCTTCAGAAAGAAGCTGTTACGTCGGCGGAGTTTTCTGTGTCTCCAAGGATGTGACAGCTTTTTTCTTTTGCTCTGAAAAAATTCGCAGTAATTTCACAAAAACATGATACAGTAGGAAAAAACGACGGAAAAGAAATAACAGTATTTCAGAAAATAACAGCCGATAGATAATTCAGCTGTCCAGAACAGAACGGCCTGGAATTGCTGCAGACAGACGAGGAAATGAAATGAGACCAATAAGAATACAGAAAGCGGAAAAAAACAAAAAACAGGGAAACAGAGGGTGGATCTATCTCCTGGCGTTTCTGTTTCCGGTGCTGATCTTTACGCTAGGCTTTGCATTGAAGGGTGTTTATCCTTTTGGAGAGAATTCGGCGCTGGTGGTAGATGGAGTCCATCAGTATACAGCCTTTTACAGGGAACTTTCAGAGCAGCTTGGAAAGGGAACGGGCTGGACCTGGTCCGCACATGCCATGGGATATAATTTTTACGGATTGTTTTGCTATTATCTCTGCAGTCCGTTCAGCTTCCTAATACTGCTGTTTATGAAATTCATGTATGTAAACGAGGCTGTCACTGCGGTGATTCTGATCAAGGCAGGGCTTTGCAGCGTATCCATGGCATGGTATTTCGGGAAAAAATATCCGGGCAGAGGAAGTATGGCAGTTTCTCTTGGCTGTATGTACGCACTGTCTAATTTTCTTATAGGCTATTACAGCAATGTAATGTGGCTGGACTGTATCATGCTTCTTCCGGTGCTTGCATATCTTATTGAACAGCTGGTGCATACCGGAAAATGGCGAGGGTATTGTCTGGTGCTGGGGTACTGTATTTTAACCAGCTATTATATGGGATTTATGTTATGCACATTTGCTGCTTTTTATTATCTGGCAGAGCTGGCTGCGGCAGGATCCGGTCGACGGCCGGAGAAAATCCGTTTTTCATTATTGAAATTTGCCGGGGCGTCTGTTGCCGGAGCCGGACTTGCAGGAATCACACTGATCCCCGGAATTGCTGCGGTATCCAGAACTGCAGCGGCGGAAGAGGCAGGCACCGGACTTTCGGGAGTGTACGGAGATATCTGGAAACAGCTGGGTGCATTATTCGAGGATTCCCTGTCCTTTGTAAAATCCGGCGACCAGGGAGATGTGAACCTTTACTGTGGCTGTGCAGTGCTGCTTTTGGCCGGAATTTATTTTCTGAATAAAGAAATCCGCACAGCAGAAAAAATCGTAACAGGTATATTGATCGTTTTGTATTTTGCGGGGATCCATATCACAGCGCTGAATCTGCTTTTTCACGGATTGCATAAACCTGTGGGAATCCCCAATCGTTTTGTGTTCATCCTGATATTTCTGCTGTTGAAAATGTCCTGTGATGCATGGGGAAATGTGGAAAATGAAAGCACAGGAAGAATTTTTGCCGGACTGATCGCTGCAGAGGGCTTCTGTATCGTTGTGGGGATCAAAAGCGGAAATATCTGGGGACTTCTGCTTACAGCAGGGGTTCTTGCAGTATTCTTTCTGGTTATGTGGACGGAACGGTGTATCTGTGGAAAACTGTCCGGTCATGCCTTTTGCTGTGTGGAGATCCGAAAGCTGGGATGTCTGGTGCTGGCAGTGCTGATCCTTGCAGAGACAGGAATTCACGGAATCGTCAGTATTACAGATAATGGAACCGCAAACCGTGATATTTATGTGGAAAGTGAGCAGGAGGTTTGTGGATTACTGGAGTCTGCCGGTGTGGATCAGGTGGATTACCGTGCCGCCATCGTAAATCCTCTTGTGAGAAATGAAGAGATGCTGTATCAGCTGAACGGGATATCTATGTATTCCTCTACTAATACAGAGGAAATGTGGGATTTTGTAAAAAACATGGGCTTTGAAAATCTGGAAAATCGTTTTCAGTATGCGGGATCCACGGAAGTGACGGATATGCTTCTGGGAATACGATATCTGTTTTGTAGGAATACAAGAAAGCTTCATACTGTTTATAAAAAAATCGGAGAAAGCCAGTCCTTTGATCTCTATGAGAATCCGAGAGCACTGAAAGCAGGATATATGGTCAGTGATTCCGTACTGGACTATGTAATGGAAGGAACAGATCCACTTGAGGTTCAGAACCGGATGCTTAGCGGTATTGCGGGAAAAAGACTGTACAAAATGCAGACGGTGTCTTCAGAAGCAGTATGGGCCGGAAATGTGGATTTTGATATTTCGCTGAAAAAAGGGGAGCATGGGTATCTCTATATTCCGGGGACAGAGCCGGAAACTGTAACGATCAACGGCCAGGAGCAGAAATCCGATTACTGGAATAATAATTTCCTGGATCTTGGCACTTATGATACGGATACGGTTGTGCATGTAACTGCGGAAACCGGAATGCAGGAAGCGGTTCTGGGAACTTACCGGGAATCGGACCTGGATGAGATCTATGAAATGCTTTCTTCCCGGCAGATGGATCTGAAGAATGGAAAGGGTACCATAGCTGCAGCAAAGGATGGAATGCTCCTTCTCAGCATATTTTATGATCCTGATATGCAGATTTATGTAGATGGGAAAAAGGTCGATGGGAAAAGCATCCAGGGGCTTACCGGTGTAAAGCTTTCGGCCGGGACACATACGGTTACTATGAAATATCGGACTCCGGGGCTGCAGGCGGGAGCAGTTCTTTCTATATTAATAGCAGGAATACTGGGAATACTCTGGTATATCAGCAGAAGAAAAATGGGTATTTCCGGCAGGTTGTGACATCTATGGAGAAAACCGTGTAAAACCCCTGTAAAATCAGCAAAAATTCTTTATAAAACACCTTGACAAGCCCCGTATTTACGGTCTATAATGAGCAAGCGTGCGAATGAAACGTTATATTTTCGCATACCGTAATTTGTAAATAGCAACCGCAAGGCCCCATGGGAAAGCCCATGGAGAAATAAATCGGGAGGTGAAATGGAATGCCAACATTCAACCAGTTAGTAAGAAAGGGCCGTCAGACAGCTGTTAAAAAATCTACAGCACCGGCTCTGCAGAAAACATACAACTCTTTAAGAAAGAAAGCAGTTGATCAGGCTGCTCCACAGAAACGTGGTGTTTGTACTGCTGTTAAAACAGCTACTCCTAAAAAGCCTAACTCAGCTCTTAGAAAGATCGCCAGAGTTCGTCTTTCCAACGGTATCGAGGTAACAAGTTATATTCCAGGAGAGGGTCACAACCTTCAGGAGCATAGCGTTGTTCTTATCCGTGGAGGAAGAGTTAAGGACTTACCTGGTACAAGATACCACATCATCAGAGGTACTCTTGATACTGCAGGTGTCGCTAACAGAAAACAGGCTCGTTCCAAATACGGAGCTAAGAGACCTAAAGTTAAAAAATAATTTTTGTAGATCAGAAATCTACGCCGCTTCCTGATTGCAGATAATCAGGAGGATTACAAAGATATTATTCATCTAATGTATTACAGCGGAAGACTATAAAGATTTGTACGGTATTCCATATACCCTGTCGGTTGCGGGTTAAATATAGGACCTTACCAGTGCGAACATGCAATAGTTTTACTGCGTGAGTACCGATGATATAATCAATATGATTAAGGAGGGAAGTAACGTGCCACGTAAAGGACATACTCAGAAAAGAGACGTTCTGGCTGACCCGATGTACAATAACAAAGTGGTTACCAAGCTTATCAATAACATCATGTTAGACGGTAAGAAAGGTGTTGCTCAGAAAATTGTATACGGTGCATTCACCAGAGTAGAGGAAAAAGCTGGTAAACCAGCAATTGAAGTATTTGAAGAGGCTATGAACAACATCATGCCAGTTCTCGAGGTAAAAGCAAGACGTATCGGTGGTGCTACTTATCAGGTTCCGATCGAGGTAAGAGCAGACAGACGTCAGGCACTTGCTCTTCGTTGGCTTACAATGTTCTCACGTAAGAGAGGCGAGAAGACAATGGAAGAAAGACTGGCTAATGAGCTTCTGGACGCAATGAACAACACAGGTGCATCCGTTAAGAGAAAAGAAGACATGCACAAGATGGCTGAGGCAAATAAAGCATTTGCTCACTATCGCTTCTAATTCGAGGAGGAAAATTCATTGGCTGGAAAAGAAGGAAGAGAATATCCATTAGAGAGAACCAGAAATATCGGTATCATGGCGCATATCGATGCTGGTAAAACAACTCTTACAGAGCGTATTCTTTATTACACAGGTGTTAACTACAAGATCGGTGATACTCATGAAGGTACAGCGACAATGGACTGGATGGAGCAGGAGCAGGAGCGTGGTATCACAATCACATCCGCTGCTACAACATGTCACTGGACTCTTGAGGAGAACTGCAAACCAAAGCCAGGTGCTCTTGAGCATCGTATCAACATCATTGATACACCAGGACACGTAGACTTCACTGTTGAGGTTGAGCGTTCCCTTCGTGTACTTGATGGTGCTGTCGGCGTTTTCTGTGCTAAGGGTGGTGTTGAGCCGCAGTCAGAGAACGTATGGCGTCAGGCTGATACCTACAATGTACCTCGTATGGCATTCATCAATAAGATGGATATCCTTGGTGCAAACTTCTACGGTGCAGTAGAGCAGATCAAGACTCGTCTTGGTAAAAACGCTATCTGCCTTCAGCTTCCGATCGGAAAAGAGGATGACTTCAAAGGAATCATCGACCTTTTCGAGATGAAAGCATACATCTACAATGATGACAAGGGCGACGATATCTCTATCGTTGATATCCCGGAGGATATGCAGGAAGATGCAGAACTTTATCATACAGAGCTGATCGAGAAGATCTGCGAGCTGGATGATGACCTCATGATGGAGTATCTTGAGGGAGATGAGCCTTCTGTAGACAGACTGAAAGCTGTCCTCAGAAAAGCTACATGTGAGTGTACAGCAGTACCGGTTTGCTGCGGTTCCGCTTACAGAAACAAGGGTGTTCAGAAGCTTCTGGATGCAATTGTTGAGTACATGCCGGCTCCTACAGATATTCCGGCTATCAAGGGTGTTGACCTTGACGGCAACGAAGTTGAGAGACATTCATCTGATGATGAGCCGTTCTCCGCTCTTGCATTCAAGATCATGACTGACCCATTTGTAGGAAAACTTGCTTATTTCCGTGTTTATTCAGGAACAATGAACTCCGGTTCTTATGTTCTGAATGCCACAAAAGATAAAAAAGAGCGTGTAGGACGTATCCTTCAGATGCACGCTAATAAACGTATGGAGCTGGACAAGGTTTACTCCGGTGATATCGCTGCAGCAATCGGATTCAAATTCACTACAACAGGTGATACAATCTGTGACGAGCAGCATCCGGTAATCCTTGAGTCTATGGAGTTCCCGGAGCCAGTTATCGAGCTCGCGATCGAGCCTAAGACAAAAGCTGGACAGGGTAAACTTGGTGAGGCACTTGCTAAGCTTGCTGAGGAGGACCCGACATTCCGTGCTCATACAGATCAGGAAACTGGACAGACCATTATCGCTGGTATGGGTGAGCTTCACCTGGATATCATCGTTGACCGTCTTCTTCGTGAGTTCAAGGTTGAGGCTAACGTTGGTGCACCTCAGGTTGCTTACAAAGAGACAATCACCAAGCCTGTTGATGTAGACAGCAAGTATGCTAAACAGTCTGGTGGTCGTGGACAGTATGGTCACTGTAAAGTTAAATTCGAGCCTATGGATGCCAACGGAGAAGAGCTGTACAAGTTCGAGTCCACAGTTGTTGGTGGTGCTATTCCGAAGGAATACATCCCGGCAGTTGGCGAAGGTATCGAGGAAGCTATGAAAGCTGGTATCCTCGGAGGATTCCCGGTAGTTGGTGTACATGCAAATGTATACGATGGTTCTTACCATGAAGTCGATTCTTCTGAGATGGCATTCCACATTGCAGGTTCCCTTGCATTCAAGGATGCTATGCAGAAAGCAGCTCCGGTTCTTCTTGAGCCAATCATGAAGGTCGAAGTTACTACACCAGAGGATTACATGGGTGACGTTATCGGTGATATCAACTCCCGTCGTGGACGTATCGAGGGTATGGAAGATATCGGCGGCGGTAAGATGATCCGTGGATATGTTCCGCTTTCCGAGATGTTCGGATATGCTACAGACCTTCGTTCCAGAACACAGGGACGTGGTAACTACTCTATGTTCTTCGAGAAATATGAGCAGGTTCCGAAGTCTGTACAGGAGAAGATCCTTTCCAAAAAGGACTGATCTGATATAAAATAATAAAATGCTTGCAAATAACCTTGGTTTGCAATATAATCAAGGTTAGCAAGTTTAAATCTGAAAAAATGCTCTAATTTTGATAGAGCCAAGTTTTAAGGAGGACATTTTAAAATGGCAAAGGCTAAGTTTGAGAGAACAAAACCGCATTGTAACATTGGTACCATCGGACACGTTGACCATGGTAAAACAACATTAACAGCAGCTATCACTAAAGTTCTTGCAGAGAGAGTTCCAGGAAACGTAGTAGAGAACTTTGAGGATATCGATAAAGCTCCAGAGGAAAGAGAGCGTGGTATCACAATTTCTACAGCTCACGTTGAGTATCAGACAGAGCGTAGACATTACGCACACGTTGACTGCCCAGGACATGCTGACTACGTTAAGAACATGATCACAGGTGCAGCTCAGATGGATGGTGCTATCCTTGTTGTTGCTGCTACAGACGGTGTTATGGCTCAGACTAAAGAGCATATCCTTCTTTCCCGTCAGGTAGGTGTTCCTTACATCGTTGTATTCATGAACAAATGTGATATGGTAGACGATGAGGAGCTTCTTGAGCTCGTTGAGATGGAGATCCGTGATCTTCTTTCCGAGTATGACTTCCCAGGAGATGACATTCCGGTTATCCAGGGTTCTGCTCTTAAAGCTCTTGAGGATCCGGCTGGCCCATGGGGAGACAAGATCATGGAGCTTATGGATGCTGTTGATGAGTACATTCCGGACCCACAGCGTGACACAGATAAACCGTTCGTAATGCCTGTAGAGGACGTATTCTCCATCACAGGACGTGGTACAGTTGCAACTGGTAGAGTTGAGGCTGGTGTTCTTCACGTATCTGAGGAAGTTGAGATCGTTGGTATCAAAGAGGAGACTCGTAAAGTTGTTGTAACTGGTATCGAGATGTTCCGTAAACTTCTTGATGAGGCTCAGGCTGGTGATAACATCGGAGCACTTCTTCGTGGTGTTCAGAGAAACGAGATCGAGCGTGGACAGGTTCTTGCTAAACCAGGAACACTTACATGCCATACAAAATTCACAGCTCAGGTTTACGTTCTGACTAAAGACGAGGGTGGCCGTCATACACCATTCTTCAACAACTATCGTCCGCAGTTCTATTTCAGAACAACAGACGTAACAGGTGTTTGCAACCTTCCAGAGGGAACAGAGATGTGCATGCCTGGAGATAACATCGAGATGACAATCGAGCTGATTCATCCGATCGCTATGAGCCAGGGTCTTACATTCGCTATCCGTGAAGGTGGACGTACTGTAGGATCAGGACGTGTTGCTACAATCATCGAGTAATCGTTAATTAGTATAACATCCTTATTTAATATATATTGCGTACCGTTAGGTACATTGTGTCCAAGCGTAAGATGCCCCGGAACCGTAAGGTTTCCGGGGTTTTTCTGTACTCTAAGAAAAGAATTGTTCGTAAATCTATCAGATTAGAAACAGAGAAACATTTATCAGTAAGATGAAATACGGATAAATTTAAAATTGAAAAATAAGGCTTGCGGTGCCAAAACGGTGCCAAAAAGAAACTCCTGCGAATGTTTGCTATTCACAGGAGTAATTTTTTTACCAGCCTTTGATCTGTTTGATCTGTTCAGCACGTTCCGGATCACGATGATATTGCAGTTTCAGACGGATTGTTACCACAATATCCAGCTTTTAAAAGATGACAAGGAGCAGGCAGTTAAAGATAAAGAGGAAGCTGAGAAGTGTGCGGAAAAAGCCGAGAAAGATCTGCATAGCCTGGAAGAACGCAGAGAACGGTTACAGCCGGTAATGGATAATGTCAGCAAAGAAATAAAGGAATATGGAACAGTGAAAACTCTACTTCCAGAAGCTGGTGCATTGGAACGTGCAACAACCTACCGGGATAAGAAAATAAAACCACTGTTTACTCAGGTGAAAAATAAAATTGCTGCGATGGCTGCACAGGTTAAAGAACTTGCCGAAGAAGTAGAAAAATGGAAACACAAATATCAGAAAACAAAGCAAGCATATAACCAAATACAAAGAGAGTTAGATGCAGTGCGTGAAGAAAAAGAGCAGTTATTTGATGAAAAACAACAATTGCAGGATGTTTCTGATAGATATGACCGGGTAGTGCGTGTTCTTGGAGAAAATGCTGTAGATGATGCGGTACAACAGGATATACAGGAGCAGAAGGCATTAGAAGAAAAGCGACAAATGGAGCAAATGCCAACAGGAAGTATTCACGAAAGACTTGCCTGGGGAGCCAGAAAGAGCAGTCGGAAGGCTGCTCTTTGGCAATCTAAGAATAGAGTTTTGGGATAGAATATGATAAAATGTAAGAGATAAATCGGTATTTAACGAGGAGGTAATGATTATGAGTAGAAATATAAAAGGTGGTTTTTTAACATTAAGTAGTGTTGTTGGTATTGTAGGAATGATAATAGCGGCAATGCAAAATCCAGCAACTGCATGGGTAACGCCACCTGGAAGAATGATTATAAGTATTTTAGAAAATGGATTATTGATTCCTACGGTTTTATTCCTTGTTCTTTTTATTTATGGATTGTATATTCTCCTAACGGAGAAAAACGATTGAGCAATACCGGTTTGTCGAATTAAGAAAACCGGTATTTGTGGAGGAGGAATTCTGTAATGAGATTTTTTGAAAATACCCGTAAGCCACAAGGCTTCGGCGGAAAATTGATGACGAAGATGATGAACAGCGGTCACGCCAAATTATCGCAATGGGGATTCTCAAATATCTCCACGAAGTCTGATGCTGAAGTTCTTGACGTCGGCTGTGGCGGCGGAGCAAATATTGCGGTCTGGCTTGATAGATGTAGAAATGGCCACGTGACAGGAATGGATTATTCTGAGGTTAGTGTGGCAAAATCTCAAAAATTGAACGCCCTCGCCATTAAACAAGGGAAATGTAATGTAGTTCAAGGAGATGTATCTGCTATACCCTTTTCTGACGCGACTTTTGATTATGTTTCTGCCTTCGAAACAGTTTACTTTTGGCCAGGATTAGTAAAATGCTTTTCCGAGGTCAACCGTGTGCTGAAAAGCGAAGGCATATTCCTGATTTGTAACGAGAGTGACGGAACGAATGCCGCAGATGAAAAATGGACAAAGATGATCAATGGTATGAAGATTTACACATCTAAACAACTTGTTGCCGCTTTGAAAGAAGCGGGTTTTACAGAGATCAAAACGTATTCAAATGCAAAAAATCATTGGATAAGTATTGTTGCAACGAAATAGCCAAATTCCAGTTTGTATAATTGAAAAAATGAAAAACGCATAGACAACTGTGTCTATTAGTGAAAATACGACATTTCTCGCTTTGTGTCGTGTTATTTGCAGATAACAGATTCTATATTTGATGATGAAAGGAGGAGTTGAGGTGGACCAAGTAAAAATCGGGAATTTTTTAAAAAAACTTCGCAAAGAAAAAGGCATTACACAGGAGCAGTTGGCAGAAATATTAAATGTCTCTGGAAGGACCGTATCCAGATGGGAAACCGGAAACAATATGCCGGATATCAGTATTCTTGTGGATATTGCAGATTATTATGATATCAGCATTCCTGAGATTATCAGTGGAGAAAGGAAAAGCGAGATGATGAACGAAGAAGAAAGAAAAATTGCTAAAACAATGTCAGATTATGCAACTACAGAGAAAGAGAAGATTTTTAAGGAAATGAAGCTCCAAAGTGTCATGGGAGTTTGTGCATTGGTTCTATACTGGATTCTGCATGAAACAGGTGCATATATGTATAATGATGTGTTAGGAAAGCTTGCCGGCTATTGTGAGACCTTGGTATCTGTGTCAGTCATAATGATAGCAGCATTTACGACAGGATCTTTAAGCAAGGTGCGGAGCAAGAGTAGGAAAGTTTTTGTGTTCGAAAATTTCCCAAAACCTATGCAATTAGTTGTAACTGCAGTTGTTGCTTTTGGTGGAGCTGCTGTGATCAAGCTGGTACTGGTGTATTTTTTCGGCTTATAAGTATTTTCAAATTCGTATTACATACTATGGAAAAAGAACTTTTTGACATTTTCATAGATGCGTGATAATATGCTTATAGAAAAAAGAGTGCTACCGATAGACGGTTAGTCCGTTTTACTATTTAGAATATCTATCAAAAATAACCGCTTAGTTTGCAGACTGGGCGGTTATTTTTGTGGTTTATGATTATCCTTGCCTAATGTATATCCGATACAAAAGCAGGTTAGGCCGAAGCTCACTACTGCTATGAAGTCAACAATACTCATTGGCTTAGTTCTTCTTTCCATTGGATTCCTTTACAGGTTTCTATGTAATCAGAAGGTCACAGGTCTACACTCCGTTCGGTCGTTGCTAAACGAGTGCCAGTGGCACTCTGCAACCCTCTGTTGAAGGACTAACCGCCTACCGTTATGGTAGCACCCATATTCTGATTATAACCGCCTGAAACTGTCGGCGCAATATGAAGTTGACAGATGAGAGTAGGGCAACTGTAGAAAAGAATCTTTTCGACCAGAGATTCCGGCGCCAAAACGGTGCCAGGAAATCAGGAAAATAAAAATACATGGTGCAGATCAGCCCTTTTTCACTATATTTTGGAGAGAAAACCATAAAAAATATGAGATAAAACAGGATTAAAGTATCGTGAGGGTGGACGTACTGTAGGATCAGGACGTGTTGCTACAGTTATCGAGTAATCGTTAATTAGTATAACATCCTAATTTAATATATATTGAGTACCGCAAGGTACATTGTGTCCAAACGTAAGATACCCCGGAACCGTAAGGCTTCCGGGGTATTTTTACGAAAAATATTCATAAAATTTCTGTTTTATGGATTCAAGAAATACCAGAATTCATGCCCCTGGCATACGATATATCTTTCCAGCCATTCATTAAAAGGGATATTAAAACGATCAGTATCTGGAGCTGGATAGCATAGGTAATCGTCTCTGCCTTCTGATACAGCCTGAAGATCCATGGTTATATCGCCGATGTCCTGTAAGCAAAGAACAGGAAGATGATATGTAAACTCCGGATCAGATAAAATAGGCGTACTATTCCAAGATTCCTTTTCTTTGAGCGCTCTTTTTAAAGAATAAATGGTACAGCTGACTAAAGAACTGCCTTCCTCTCCGCAAAAAAGTTCCATGCCATTTGAGCAGGATAAAAAAGCTTTGTATGAGGCAGGAAGTTTCATATTGGGAAAATATTTTTCAAACAGCTGAAATTCTTCAGGTGTTACAGGAGGGTTAAATTTATGAGTTACTTTTATAGGTTCATCGCCTAAATGCCACTGATAGACCCATCCATTATTTTCCATTTCATATTTTAGATTGTTGAAAATTCTGTAGATTGCACGGATGTCTTCCATTACATATATGCTCCTTGATCGATGTGATATTGTAAAGATTTATATGTCTGCTTTATTTGATAACGGAGAGTAATTATAGCATGCTTAAAAGTTTTTTCAATGCTTTTTTGTGCAGAATTTACCAAAATCCTCTCGACTTTATACCACGTTAATGCTATACTTATACAGTTGTTTAACGTTTTAAAGCAAAAAATAAAAGTGAAAATACAGGAAAGAAGATAGAAAATGAAGATCGTTGTATGTATGAAGCAGGTACCGGCAACTTCCAAGGTTGATATCGATCCGGAAACCGGTGCCATGAAACGAATGTCCGGTGAGACAAGGACTAATCCATATGATCTGTTTGCATTGGAAACAGCCCTTGCGATCCGGGAAAAAACAGGCGGAACTGTAACCGTTCTTACTATGGGACCGCCTCAGGCGGAAGAGATGATCCGGGATGCTTATACCATGGGTGCTGATGAGGGCGTGATTCTTTCAGACCGAAAATTTGCGGGAGCGGATGTTCTGGCAACCTCTTATGCGTTAGCACAGGGAATCCAGGTGATCGGCGGTGCAGATCTGATCATCTGCGGAAGACAGACCACAGATGGTGACACAGCCCAGGTTGGTCCGGCCATTGCAGAGCATCTGACCATCCCACATGCTGCATGGGTAGCTGAGATCATGGACGTTAATGAAAAAAGCATTCAGGTCCGTCAGGATCTTGTCAGTGTTTCTCAGGTTTCCGAGATTCCGTATCCATGTCTGCTGACTATTGATAAGGATACCTGCGTGCCACGTCTGCCATCCTATTTGTTAAAGAAGGCAACTGCAGACCGTCCGGTACGGATCTTAAGCTTTGAAGATATGCCGGATCAGGATCTGAGCCGTTACGGACTGATCGGTTCCCCCACCTCTGTGGAAAAAATGTTTGCGCCGGAGGAAAGTGAAAAACAGGTTTATCTGGAAGGAACTGCAAAGGAAAAGGCAGACAAGCTTGTTGCTCTCCTGACCGGAAAGAAGATCATATAGGGGGAAGCGGAACATGGAATTTTTAAAATTTGATATAAACAAATGCGTACTCTGCGGAGTATGCGTGGAGAAATGTCCTTTTGGGGCCCTCACCATAGAGGGAAATGGAATTGTTGTAGGCGATGCCTGTCGTATGTGTGGGCTTTGTGTTCGTAACTGCCCGGAGAAAGCTATCCGGTTTGAGCAGAAGGCGAAATCCTTTGACAAGGATAAATGGAAAAACTTTCTTATCTATGTGGAGCAGGAGAGAGGAGAGATTCATCCGGTTACCTTTGAGCTGATCGGAGAAGCGAGAAAGATGGCTGTCAAAGTCGGTTATCAGGTTAACTGTGTGATCGTCGGAGGAAAAGGAACAAAGGAAAATGCGGAAAAGCTTCTGCCGTATGGCGTAGACAATGTGTACGTATATGAGCATGAAGGCTTCGAAGGCTTCCGCGCAGACTGTTATACAGACGCAGTTGCAGACTGTATCGCAGCAAACAAACCAAGCTCTGTGCTGATCGGAGCTACTGCGCTGGGGCGTTCCCTTGCACCGAGGCTTTCCACCAGATTCCATACGGGACTGACTGCAGACTGCACAACTCTGGATATCCGTTCCAACACCGATATGATCCAGATCAGACCGGCTTTCGGCGGAAATATCATGGCTCAGATCGGCATCACCAAATCACGGCCACAGTTTGCCACGGTCCGTTATAAGGTTATGGACAAGGCAGAAAAAATAAAAAACCCGCATGGTCAGGTGGTCGTATGTCCGGTAAATGAAAAAATGGCAGATTCCAGGATCAAGATTCTGTCATCCAGGGTCATTGATAAGGTAAAGAGCCTTGAGGAAGAGGATGTTCTGGTAGTAGCAGGCCGTGGTGTCCGGAATGAAAAGGATGTGGAAATGTGCCGGGAACTGGCAGATGCCCTTGGCGGACAGCTTGCCTTCACCCGCCCTATGGTAGAAAACGGATTCGGAGATGTTGCACATCAGATCGGACTTTCCGGAAGAACTGTCCGTCCGAAGCTGATCATCACTTGCGGCGTATCCGGTGCTATCCAGTTTACCTCCTGCATGACAGGATCTGACTGTATCGTAGCGATCAACAATGATTCGGAGGCACAGATCTTTAATGTTGCAGATTACTGCATCGTGGATGATCTGTATCAGGTTGTACCGGAGCTGACAGAGCTGATAAAGAATCGGAAGGAGGATTAAGTCATGGCATATCCCTATAAAAAAATGACTTCAGAAGATTTTGACTACATCCGTTCTGTGACTGCTTCAGATCGTGTATGGGTCGGCGATGAGATCGCAAAAGAATATTATCGTGATGAGATGCCGGAGTACGGAGTTTTTCCTCCGGAGCTTTATGTGGAGGTTTTAAATAAAGAAGAGATCTCAGCCATCATGGCTTACGCATATAAAGAAAATATCCCGGTGGTATGCCGTGGCGCAGGAACCGGACTTGCAGGCGGAGCAACCTGTAAATATGGTGGAATTATGCTTTCTGTGATGCGCATGAACAAGATCTTTCCGATCGACAGAAAGAACCAGACCATCACAGCGGAGCCGGGAGCACTTCTCATCGATATCCAGGCAGCCGCTGCAGCAGGAGGACTTTTTTATCCGCCGGATCCGGGCGAAAAAACAGCTTCCATCGGCGGCAATGTTATCACAAATGCCGGTGGTATGAAGGCGGTACGATATGGACTGACCAGGGATTTCGTCCGCTGTATCGAGGCAGTTATGCCGGATGGTTCCATCATGAATTTTTCATCCAACGTTGTGAAGAACACAACGGGATATGATGTAAAAGATCTGGTGATCGGCTCAGAGGGAACCTTATGTATCCTGACTCAGGTAACGCTGAAGCTTCTTCCCGCACCGACCTGCACCTGTACTCTTGTAATGCCGTTCAGGAGTCTTGAGGAATGTGCAGACATGGTCCCGAAGGTTCTGGAGCTGCCGTTTGTGCCAACAGCCATCGAGTTTCTGGAAAGAGAACTGATCGATATCGTAGAACGTAATCTGAACAAAATGTTCCCAGTAAAACAAGGAGAAGCAGTGCTGATCGTTATGTATGATGCTTCCAGTAAGCAGGAACTTGACAGCGCAGTAGAGGCAGCAGCGGAAGCAGCCCTGGCAAACGGAGCCCTGGACTGCTGTATCGCAGGCACACCGGAGCGTGCCGGAGCCGTATGGAGTGTCCGGGGCGGGATCCTGGAAGGAATGAAAGCAGATTCTATCGCACAGGAGGAGTGTGACGTAGTTGTTCCGCGTGCAAGGATCGCAGAGTATGTAAAAGCAGCCAAAAAGATCGCAAGTGCACATGGCATCCGTGTAGAGCCCTGCGGACATTGCGGAGACGGAAATATCCATACAGAGATGCTCCGTGGACCGGAAATGAGTGACCAGGAGTGGAAGGAAGCCACTCACGCAAGTCTGGTAGAGCTTTATGCACTGTCCAAGGAACTGGGCGGACAGCTTTCCGGTGAGCATGGCATCGGAAACGGACGTCTGGAATTTCTGGAAGAATTTGCGGGACCGAGAATGATCGCTCTTTATAAAGCCATCAAGCTGGCTTTCGATGATAAACTGATCCTGAATCCGGGAAAAGTCATCGAATATAATAAATAAAAAATGGGGGAAAGAGAGATGAGTCAGAATAAATCATTACAAAGTAAAATGCCTCTGGCTATGGGACTTGCGTTCGTCGCATTTACCACACAGTTCGGAGGCGGATTCGCATCAGGAGCGCAGATCTATCAGTACTTTATCAACTACGGTATCTGGTGTCTGATCCTGCCGGCAGTGACACAGGGATTGTATGCACTGTTTTTCTGGTATGGAATGCGCTACGCATACAAACACAAAACCTACGATTACAGAAGCTTTTCCGACAGTCTTTACGGAAAAACAAAACCGGTTATGTCCAATCTCTATGAGATCTGTTACCTGATCATGATCGGAACTGCATCTGCAGCAGCCTTTGCAACCGGCGGTTCCACACTGCAGACACTGTTCGGGATCCCATACTGGCTCTGTACACTGATCATTGCAGCATTTATCTTTGTGATCGCACTTTTCGGAACCAATGTTGTAAGAAAATGTGCTTCTACATTAAGTGTGCTGATCATCATCGGTCTTGTACTGGTACTTGTTCCGAATATCATTGCACAGTGGGGAGATATCACAGCTTCCATCCATACTATGTCCTCCGGAGAAATGACTGTACTTTCCTCCGAGAGCGGAGCCTTTGGACCGGCCCTCTATTCAGC
>NZ_JBCLNI010000039.1:0-24227 GCF_039062885.1 Blautia sp. 2227st1_G12_2227SCRN_220401
ATCTTATCCAGCTCTTCGTCCTTGAGCTCTTTCTCCTTTTCTCCGGCTTCCTCCAGCTCCCGCATGTCCCGTTCATCAGGAATATCCATATCTCCTGCAATGCATACTGCAAGGATCTGTACCGTTCCTTCCGGTGTGACCTCACGTACATTTTTAAAGGTTCTGTAAAGCTTTGCGGTATCTTTTGCAAAAACAACTACTGAAAATTCATACTCCCTGTTCATATTGCTCCTTTTGTATCCTTACATTAAAATTTTTTCTCTTTCAGCCTTCTTTTCAGTTTGTCCGGTATTTGAGCATTGGCTATATATTCATAGATTCGTTTGCTGTTGTCATTGTCCCTGTAGGGAAGAAGCTCATCTCTTCTTCCTGAAAATTCCGGTTTTTCACGGAATCCGTTCCTCGCATATTCTCCGATAAGGTCTACCAGCTGGTTCTGATCCCATGCCAGATCTCCGAAAACATCTTTTTTGTAGTCCATATAGCTTCCCTGGACTTTCTCATAGGTTTCCAGATCAAAGGGATAAAATACCACCGGTTTTTCCTGATAGTAGACATCCCAGGAAACAGAAGAATAATCGGTGATCAGCATATGGCAGCTCATCAGAAGCTGATTCAGCGGCATGGTCCCAAATGGGATCAGCCGGATATGCCTGTCTTCCATCTGAAAGCTCCGGATATGTTCCCGGAATTTCGGATGGATATAAAAGTTCAGCGTGATATTTTCCTTTTCCAGAAGAGTCTTAAGCCTCTCATCCTGCAGAAATGCTTTATAACGCTGATAGTATTCACTTTTTTTAAACTGCTCCTCGCTGATATCCTCCAGCCAGCTTCTCCATGTAGGCATCAGCAGGATCTCTTTATGAGCCGGATCCGACTTGTCCTCCAGCACATCCCATCTGGCCAGACCAGTGATGATGATCTCTTCATTATCGTATCCGAAATAATCATGGATGATCTTCTGTTCATAGCCCGAAGACACCACAAACAGTGCCATCTGATTGCCTCCGCCTTTGTGGAAGGTCCTGTGGCATTGCTTGAAGCCCATCACTCCATGCTGGAGAAATACGATGTTCTTCCGTGCCTGATACAGAACCTTGTAGATGCTGTTGGGCGAATCCCAGATATAAAAATGCCGGATCGCATCGGTGGATATCAGATACCGGGCAGCGCTGAGATAGATCATGTACTTAAATGACATGAACTGGATCACATTGGCATCATACTCTTTTACAGCCTGATAATCCGGACATTTTTTATCTATTACATAAAAAATCCGACTTCTGTCCTTCTCCGGTGCATGCTCCATACAGTACCGGAAAAAATAGAGGCCGTTGTCCTGTGCCATTGTACAGTATTTCTCGCAGATCAGCCATAATTTCTTATGATCCCAGTAAGGTTTCAGGATAAAATAGCAGAATAATGCAAGAAATTCTTTTGCTATAAATGCATAGCTGTCATATTTCGGATCATATTTCCGGTATTGAATGGTAAACTGCCTTGCTCCGTTGACAAAGGGATAAACCATATGCCCATCCCCGGTTCTGGTCCATCTTGGAAAAAGGATCAGCTTAAGTTTAAGTTTTGAACTTAAGCCTCCCAGGATCGCATCCTCATAATTTCCTTTTCCTTCTTTATCCACAGATGCCACCACATCCCAGAATGCGGTTTCCATCGGATACTGATCTACATTGATCTGTGCATGATACACGATTGTATTTCCTTTTTTTGCTGTCTGCATTTCAAAAGGAAAACTTGTATCCAGCACTGCATTTCGCTGTTTCAGCTTCAGGGAACGGATTCTTCCTCTGGATCCTTCCAGCTCAAAACTGATCTTTATGGTTCCTTTTGTCAGCGAAAATTTCCTGGTTTTTACCTTGATCTCCGCCGGAGCTTCCATTAACTGCTGCAATTTTTCACCACCTGTTACATTTCTTTGATTGCTTTGTAATTTCTTTCACAGTTCTTTGTATCCCACAGATCAAAATATTTTCCGTGTCTTTCCAGATAGATCTCTTCATTGGCAAATCCCTGCTTATGCAGGCGGATCAGCCAGTCCGTTACTTCCTGTTCCGTTACACATACCGGACCGAAGCCATCTTTCCGGAAATCAAAATACCCGATCTGATGATGACTTTGCCGGAATTTTTCATTGTCAAACTGGTAGTAGACCAGTGGCTTTTTCATGTAGGCAAAGTCCATGGCCACACTGGAAAAATCTGTCACCAGCACTGCGGACTCTTTAAGAAGTGTCTGCACATCGTACTCAGGCCAGGACGCCACTGTGATATTCGGATGATCCACATGAAAATATTTCAGGAACCGATGCATTTCCCTGTGCGGATAAAAGATGATCTGAAGATCATTCTCCTCAATATAGCGGATCAGTCTCTCATCCTTGAGAAGTGCATCCCAGTACCGGTAATAATCGGTTTCCATGAATTTCTGTGCTTCCAGCTCGTGATCAGAGGCTGAGATCTCATTGCGGATATACATACGCCAGGTCGGCATGATCAGGATCTGGTTCTTTTTTACCTTCATATCATGAAGCTGGTCAAAACGACACAGTCCCAGCTCCTGCACATAGCCTTCCGGATATCCGTACCGGTCATTGACATATTTCCACTCATCATAGGTACTGGTAACAAAAAGGCTCATTTTTGTATGGGGATAATACAGAAAACTAAGATCTGCCGTAATGATCCCATGCTGCAGGAACGCCCGCTTGTTCCGTAGGATTCCGTAAACCTCCAGCACATAGCAGATGGCTGCGTTTGGTTTTCCCATTTTCTGGGAGCTGATATTTTTTGATGCAGCCAGATAGTAGATCCAGTGGCGGAAGCTTCCATACTGGATCACAGGTCCCAGATCTTTTACCCGGGCATAATCCGGAGATTTTCTATTGATGGCGTACACTGCATCCTCACTGGTATTTTCTCTCAGATATTTGTACAGCCAGAATCCGTTATCCCGGCATTCATTCTCTGTATCACAGAGAAGCCAAAGATCCCTGCGAAAAAGTCTGTAGACCACCGCAATGGGAAATGCCAGGATAAACTTGATGATGTGAAGCAGATCCCCAGGTTTTACTCGTTTCAGTTTTTCAAGAAATGTCTGTTCCATGTTTCCCTCTGTTTACAGGATCCCGGTTTATTCCTCTGACCAGTCTCCGTTATCATCCCAGACAATCTCTCCGTCTCCGCTGTCATCTGTATCTGTACTGTTGTCAAGAGAATCGTCACCGCTTCCGCTGTTGCCGCTGTCATCTACATAGTCGCCGCTATCATCACTGCTGTCATAGTTTCCATCATCACTGCTGTTGTCGTAGCTTCCGTCATCGCTGTTGTCGTAGCTTCCGTCATTACTGCTGTCATAGCTTCCGTCATCACTGTTATCATAGCTTCCATCATCACTGTTGTCATAGCTTCCATCGCTGCTGTCGGAAGAAGTATCCGTGATACCGGAAGAACTGTCTGTCAGATCTGAAGCATCTGTGCTGTCTGCGGAATCACTGCTGTCCGCCTCACTGTTATCCGTTTCCACATTGCCAATAGTGCTCTTCTCACTCTTGTCACTGAGGCTTGTATAGGTCAGGTATGCTTCTCCGTTATCGATCATCAGTTTTGCCTTTTCCATATCGCTCAGCTGTACACTGTAGATCTCATAGGCATTTCCGTCTCCGTCTACGATCTTCATATCATAGATGGCATCTCTTGCAGAATCCGGGGTGTAATACATCTGCACCTGCTCCGCATCTTTGATGGTAGCTTCTGCAGGAACAAGACTTTTGCCCCATTCTTCCCCTCCTGCCGCGCGGAGATAGATCTCACGGATCTCTCCCTTCGTGCTGTTGGTAAGATAAACAAATTTTGCAGTACTGGTCTTTACACCGATCAGCTTCGGTGCAGGTGTAGATGTAGGAAGCGGTGTGGATGTAGCCGGTGCAGCCGTAGGTGCGGCTGTAGGAACCGGTGTTGGTGTCACCTCTGCTGTTTCCTTTGATGATTTTCCACAGCCGGCAATACCAAGCGCCGTCACTGCTGTCAGTACGATCAAAAGCTTCTTATATTTCATAATGATTACCTCCAGATTGCAGTTTTATGCTAAAAATGTTTTTCCAACGAAGTATCCGAGTACCAGGATACCAAGGATGATCCTGTACCAGCCGAATACTTTAAAATCGTGTTTCTTGATATATCCCATCAGGAATTTGATGGCAAGAATAGATACCACAAAGGATACCACAACACCTACGATCAGGATGATCAGCTCTGTGGAGCTGAAGGCAAAACCGAATTTGACCAGTTTCAGAAGACTTGCTCCGAACATAACCGGAATTGCCAGGAAAAAGGTAAATTCTGCTGCAACTGTACGGGATGTTCCTGCAAGGATTCCTCCGATAATGGTAGATCCGGAACGGGATGTTCCCGGAATCACGGAAAGCACCTGGAAGCAGCCGATGATCAGCGCTGTCTTAAAGGAAAGCTCATCCAGTCTGATGCAGGTTGGTCTGCGGCGTTTGTTGTAGTTCTCGATAACGATAAAAAGCACACCATAAACGATCAGCATGATGGCAACGACCACATAGTTGTAAAATTTCTTTTCAATAATGTCATTAAAAGGAAGAGCGATGATGATCGTCGGCAGACATGCTACCAGGATCTTAAACCAGAGGATCCACTTATCCTTATCACAGTATTTTTCTACAAAAGTAAGGACAGTTCTGGGTACTGCCGGCTGTTTACGCAGTGCCATCTGTGTTTTCTTCGGGATTTTTCTTATGTAAAAAGGCCACAGCTTGTTCCAGTACAGTACAACAACTGCCAGGATCGCGCCAAGCTGGATCACCACCAGGAAAAATTCCATAAATGCCTCGGATACATTCAGCTTGATAAACTCATCCACAAGGATCATATGTCCGGTACTGCTGATCGGAAGCCACTCGGTGATTCCCTCCACAATACCGAGAAGGATAACCTTCAGTAATTCTATAAAAATCATGTTAACTCCTTTCTAAAAGCAAGATAAGGACAGGGCCGGTATGTGAACGACGGCCCCGTCCTTATCAGTATATTACATATTTGACAATTCGTAAACTTTTAATTTTTTATTTCGCAAAATTTACAATTTATTATCGATTGTCGATGGTGGCGATATCTACCAGAGTCAGGTGGTTCAGGTCTGTATTCTCAAGACTTGTGACCAGAGCCTCTGCAGTATCAAGGCTTGTAAGCACATTGACACCTGTCTCGATGGCATTACGACGGATCACGAAACCATCTTTCTGATGCTCAACACCCTGTGGCGGTGTGTCGATAACAACATCGATCTTGTGGCCAAGGATCAGGTCCATCAGGTTCGGAGACGGCTGCTCCAGCTTGTTGGTACGTGTTACCTTGATTCCGTTCTCAGTCAGGACATTTGCTGTACCTCTTGTTGCGAAGATACGGTATCCCTGAGCCTCGAAGCGTTTTGCGATCGGGATGATATCCTCTTTATCCTCATCCTTAACAGTGATGATCATCTGTTTGTGTTTCGGAAGACGGATTCCTGCCCCGATGAATGCTTTGTAAAGAGCCTCGTTGAAGGTCTTAGCAATACCAAGGCACTCACCTGTGGATTTCATCTCCGGTCCAAGGCTGATATCTGCGCCTCTGATCTTCTCGAAGGAGAATACCGGCATCTTGATTGCGAAGTACTCTGCTTCTTTCTGAAGTCCCGGTGTGTAACCAAGCTCTTTGATCTTATGTCCAAGGATAACTCTTGTTGCAAGCGGAACGATCGGGATTCCTGTTACCTTGCTGATGTACGGTACTGTACGGCTGGAACGCGGGTTAACCTCGATGACATATACATCCTCGCCTACAACGATGAACTGAATATTGATCATACCGATAACATGAAGTGCCTGTGCAAGACGACGTGTGTATTCGGCGATGGTATCTTTTGCTTTCTGGCTGATGGTCTGTGCCGGATATACAGAAATACTGTCTCCGGAGTGGATACCTGCACGCTCGATGTGCTCCATGATTCCAGGGATCAGGATGTCCTCACCGTCGCATACTGCATCGACCTCGATCTCTTTACCCATCAGGTATTTATCAACAAGGATCGGATGCTCCTGTGCGATCTGGTTGATGATTCCGATGTACTCTTCCACGTCCTCATCGCTGACAGCGATACGCATTCCCTGTCCTCCAAGTACATAGGACGGGCGGACAAGTACAGGATAACCCAGCTCATTGGCTGCTTTTTTCGCCTCTTCTGCTGTGAATACGGTATGTCCCTTCGGTCTCGGGATCTCACATTTCTCAAGGATGGCATCAAAGAGCTCTCTATCCTCTGCAGCATCTACGTTCTCAGCAGATGTTCCGAGGATCTTAACGCCCATCTTGATCAGTGCCTCTGTAAGCTTGATGGCTGTCTGTCCACCGAACTGAACCACAGCTCCGTCCGGTTTCTCGATATTTACAACATTCTCAACATCTTCCGGTGTCAGCGGCTCAAAATACAGCTTATCTGCAATATCGAAGTCTGTACTTACTGTCTCCGGGTTATTGTTGATGATGATCGTCTCATATCCTTCTTTCGCAAATGCCCATGTACAGTGTACAGAGCAGAAGTCGAACTCGATACCCTGACCGATACGGATCGGGCCGGAACCAAGTACCAGGATCTTTTTCTTATCTTTTGTTTCTACAGCTTCATTCTCTGTCTGCTCATCGCCGTATACAGAATAGTAATATGGTGTCGCTGCCGCAAACTCTGCTGCACAGGTATCAACCATCTTGTATGCTGCACGGATGCCGTACTCTTTACGCAGGTCTTTGATCTCCGCTTCTGTCTTTCCTGTCAGGTCTGCGATGATGTAGTCCGGGAACTCCAGACGTTTTGCTTCCAGAAGAAGGTCTTTGTCCAGCTTCTGAGTTTTCAGAGCCTGCTCCATCTCAACAAGGATAGCCAGCTTATCGATGAACCAGATGTCGATCTTTGTGATATCATGAAGCTTCTCCTGGGAAACATTTCGTCTCAGGGCTTCTGCAATCTTCCAGATACGGCGGTCATCCACAATGTTCAGTTCGTCCATCAGTTCTTCATCAGAAAGATGTGAGAAATCATAGGACATCAGACTGTCTACATGCTGCTCCAGGGAACGGATAGCCTTCATTAAAGCGCCCTCGAAGTTATGGCAGATACTCATAACCTCACCGGTAGCTTTCATCTGTGTGGTCAGTGTACGTTTTGCTGTGATGAATTTATCAAACGGCAGACGCGGGATCTTAACGACACAGTAGTCCAGCATCGGCTCGAAACTTGCGTATGTTTTGCCAGTGATGGCGTTCGGGATCTCATCCAGTGTGTAGCCCAGTGCGATCTTGGCTGCAACCTTGGCGATCGGATAACCGGTAGCCTTACTTGCAAGTGCGGAGGAACGGCTTACACGAGGGTTAACCTCGATAACGCAGTACTCAAAGCTCTCCGGATGAAGAGCGTACTGTACGTTACATCCACCTGTGATGCCAAGCTCTGTGATGATGTTAAGTGCAGATGTACGGAGCATCTGATACTCTTTATCTCCTAAGGTCTGGGAAGGAGCAACTACGATGGAGTCACCGGTATGGACACCAACCGGGTCAATGTTCTCCATGTTGCAGACTGTGATGCAGTTTCCTGCGCTGTCTCGCATTACCTCGTACTCGATCTCTTTCCATCCGGCGATACATCTCTCTACAAGAACCTCGCCTACACGGGAAAGACGGAGACCATTCTCAAGGATCTCACGAAGCTCCGGCTCATTATGCGCGATACCGCCGCCGCTTCCGCCAAGTGTATATGCAGGACGGAGAACAACCGGATAACCGATAGTCTGAGTAAACGCAACACCGTCTTCTACAGTTGTTACGACCTTGGATGCTGCAACCGGCTCGCCGATCTTTTCCATTGTATCCTTAAATTCCTGACGGTCCTCAGCTTTACGGATCGTAGCTGCTGTGGTACCGATGAGACGTACATTGTGCTCTTTCAGGAAGCCCTTTTCCTCAAGCTCCATGGCAAGGTTCAGACCTGCCTGTCCGCCCAGTGTAGGAAGTACACTGTCCGGTTTCTCTTTGAGGATCAGCTGCTCTACGACTTCAACAGTCAGAGGCTCGATGTAAACTCTGTCTGCGATGTCTTTATCTGTCATGATGGTAGCAGGATTGGAGTTTAAAAGTACAACCTCCATGCCCTCTTCCTTCAGGGAGCGGCATGCCTGGGTTCCTGCATAGTCAAACTCTGCTGCCTGGCCGATTATGATCGGGCCTGAGCCGATTACAAGTACTTTTTTTATGTCCTTATTCCTTGGCATTATTTCTCTCCTCCCATCATCTTCATGAATCTGTCAAAAAGGTAACTGGAATCCTGTGGTCCAGGGCATGCTTCCGGATGGAACTGTACAGTAAAGATGTTCTTTCCGTTATATGCCATACCCTCGTTTGTTCCGTCGTTGACGTTTACAAATGCAGGATGTGCGATATTTTTCTCCTCAAGACCCTCTGCGTCTACAACGTAGCCATGGTTCTGGGAGGAAATATATACTCTTCCTGTCTCAAGGTCTTTAACCGGATGATTTCCGCCTCTGTGACCATATTTCATCTTATGGGTATCTCCGCCCGTTGCAAGAGCCATAAGCTGATGTCCAAGGCAGATTGCAAAGATCGGCACATCAGAGTCATAGAGTTTTTTGATTTCTTTAATAATAGAAGTACATTCCTTCGGATCTCCAGGGCCGTTGCTGAGCATGATGCCGTCCGGATTGTCTCCAAGGATCTCTTCTGCGGATGTCAGAGCCGGGTAAATAGTAACCTGGCATCCTCTCTCATTCAGTGAGCGTGCAATGTTTTTCTTGGCGCCCAGATCAAGAAGGGCAACCTTCGGTCCGTTCCCCTTAAGCACTTCCTTTTCGCGGCAGGAAACCTTCTCTACCACTTTTCCTGTTGTATATGCTTTTAATCTGGGGATGATTGTATCCAGGTCATAGTTCTCGTCAACTGTGATCATTCCGTTCATGGTTCCCTTCTCACGAAGGATCTTAGTCAGTGCTCTGGTATCAATTCCTGCGATTCCCGGAATGTCGTTTTTGCTCAGAAAATGCTGAATGGTGTCTACGCTTCTGAAGTTGCTGGGAACTCGTGATAATTCGCGTACAATAAATCCGTCAATCCACGGCTTCCTTGATTCCTGGTCATCATAACAGATTCCGTAGTTTCCGATCAGCGGATATGTCATACACACCGCCTGTCCTGCGTAAGAAGGATCTGTCATTACTTCCAGATAACCGGTCATGGAAGTGTTAAAGACAATTTCACTGATGACTTCCCTTGCAGAACCAATGCTGGTTCCTGTAAATACATGGCCATCTTCCAATATCAGAAATGCTTTCATACAATCTCCCTTTCTTTGTTCTCTTATTTTATCCTAAATCTTCAAGATTGTATCACAGGAATCGTCATTTTTCAACACCATATGCAAAAAAAATGTATAAAACTAACTCAAAATATTTTTTTTGAATTTTTTTAATTTTTTTGAATTTTTCTATTGACATTATCCAATTCCTGAGTTATTATAAGTGAGCAGTCGACGAGCGGAGCAAACAAAGCAAAGCAAGCCGGTTGAAAAAATGCAGGAATGGCGGAATTGGCAGACGCGCAGGCTTCAGGTGCCTGTGGTCGCAAGATCGTGTGGGTTCAAGTCCCATTTCCTGCATTCTTTTTTATTTTATCCAAAATCAAAAAAACAGAAGCGCCCAACACCGGCACTTCTGTTTTTTTATTTATTTTTCTTTTTCAGAAAAGATCTCGCTCCCGCCCCAGAGAAGCGCACCTGTAAATATGAAAAGATCCGAAATATTAAATACGACCTTCTTAAGCTTCGGATTTTCCACATTCAGGCTCACATAATCCGTGACGTATCCCTTTCTGCGACGTTCCGTATAATTATTCAGACCGCCGCCCAGGATCATGGAAAGCCCAAGCTTGGATATGCGTGTGCCTTTTTCTCCGGAAGTACGTATATACTCCCAGATCGCACCGCCCAGCACCATAGATGCAAGATCTCTCAGGAATTCTTTATCTTTGTTTTTTAATATTCCAAGCATCATCCCGTGATTATGGCAGTTTCTTACGATCAGCCTGCCTCCCAGGCACTTTTCCTTCAGATCTTTCTTTTCCGATGTGTTGATTTTCTTCTTTATATAATAGTCCGTACCAAAGATTCCCGCCGTCAGTAAATTCCACAACATTATTCCCCCTCCTTATTTCTGTGGTCTGCATAATATTCAGGCAGGCTCCCACTGGGGAAAGCCTGCCTTATATGCTTATGGTTATTCTGTTTTTTCTTCTATTGTTTCTGTATTTTCCGGATCAGCCGCAGGCTCCTCTGTTTCTGCAGATCCCACTTCCGTTCTTTCCTCTTCCAATTCCGGATCTGATCCTGATGTTTCTGTTTCTGACGCTTCTGCGGTTTTTGCTGCCACTTCTGTAGCTTCTTCTGTTTCTACTACTTCTGACGCTTCTACTGTCTCTTCCGGATCTGCTGCCGCTTCTGTAGCTTCTGCGTTTTCTTCCGCTTCTGTCTCCGGTACTTCTGTCACCTCTGCCTCAGCAGCCTCTTCAAGCTCCTCATCTGCCTGCTCGATCACATCGGCAGCTTTCTCTTCCAGCTCCGCTGTAGGACACGCCGCTCCGCAATACGGACAGAAGCTGGCCTCCCGCATCACCGCCTTATGGCAGGCCGGGCAGAACTTCTCCCCTTTACTGGCAGCGATCGCATCTCTGTAGTGATCCGCCTCCAGCATGTGCTGGCTGATTTCCTCGCAGATAGCTCCCGTCTCACCGTCAACGGCTTCTCCCTGCTCATAACGTGTATAGATCATCTTTCCGATATCCATCATCAGCTTTTCGGTCATACGCTCCTGTGCAGAGAGCTTGTTACGGATCTTCTGGATCTCATAGAGATTCTCTGCTCTGGAACTTAAGCCCTTTGCCTTTCTTGTCAGTGTGTTTCCCAGATCATCCCAAAAACTGCTTTTTGCCATATCTGTCACGCTCCTTTATATATTAAAGAATCTTCTTGTTTCTTATCCTTCCAGTGCCGGGATCTCCTGTCCACGCATAAGGATCTTCGGACCTCCGTTGCCCTGAATGTATCCCTCTGTGATCACGACCTCACCGATATTGTCGTCCTTCGGGATCTCATACATGATATCCAGCATATATTCCTCCAGGATAGCCCGGAGAGCTCTGGCTCCTGTATGGCGTTCCAATGCCTTACGGGCAATGGCATGTAAGGCACCGTCCTCAAACTCCAGTTTTACTTCATCCAGTGCCAAAAGCTTCTTGTACTGTTTCAGAATGGCGTTCTTCGGCTCCTTGAGGATCTTCACAAGCATATCTTCCGTCAGCCCGTTCAGGGTAAAGATGATCGGAAGACGACCGATAAATTCCGGAATCATTCCAAATGCACGGAGATCATCTACCGTTACTTTCTCCAGCACATGCGGATCATCATCATATTTGTCCTTCAGATCTGCATAAAATCCGATAGACGCCTGTTTATTCAGTCTTTCTTTGATGATATTCTCAAGATCCGGGAACGCACCGCCACAGATAAACAGAATGTTCCTTGTATTTACAGTCACCATAGGTACCATGGCATTCTTGCTGGTAGCACCCACCGGAACTTCCACTTCACTTCCCTCCAGAAGTTTCAGAAGTCCCTGCTGGACAGCCTCTCCGCTGACATCTCTCTGGTTGGTATTCTTCTTCTTTGCGATCTTATCGATCTCATCGATGAAAATGATCCCGTGCTCTGCCTTCTCCACATCATTATCTGCAGCCGCAAGGAGCTTGGATACTACGCTCTCGATATCATCACCGATATAACCAGCCTCTGTAAGAGATGTGGCATCTGCAATGGCAAGCGGTACCTGAAGAAGTCTGGCAAGCATCTTCACCAGATAAGTCTTACCGCAGCCTGTAGGTCCGATCATCAGCATATTGGATTTCTCGATCTCAATATCATCCATGGTATCTGTGGCAACTCTTTTATAATGGTTGTATACACCTACAGACATTACCTTCTTGGCATATTCCTGTCCGATCACATATTCATCCAGAGTTGCTTTGATCTTATGTGGTGCAGGAATATCTTTGAGATCGATCACCGGCTTCGGAGTCTCTGATTTTTTCTTGATCTTCTTCGCCTGGTTTCCGGGATTCTGGAAACTGCTGAGATCGATCATGCTCACATTCGGCATGTTAAAAAGATCGGAATAATTTCCATTGTTCATCTGGGTGTTCATAGTATCAAAGCTTTTCTGCATGCAATCCGCACAGATATGTATATGATTAGGAAGGTCGATCATCTTCCCTGCCTGACTCTCCGGTCTGCGACATAAAAAACAGAATTTCTCGTATTTCTGCTCCTGGTCATTGTCTTTATTATTATCAAACTGATCTGCCATAACATTTCCTTTCTGGTTTTTATTATGCATATTATAGCACATAATCCGGCTGTATCAAATTAAGTTTTTATAAACCGGGGAGCTGCATGTTCTTATGCAGCTCCCCGGTTTATAAATGGTTATCCTGTATTTTCTTTTATTTGTCAGAAGAGGGTTTGCTTCCGAGGGTCACTTCAACCGTCTGTTCCTTGTACTCTCCGCTGTTCGCTCTGGAGATCACCACTTCGATGGTTTCTCCTGCCTCATAATACTGCAGCTTATCAACAAGGTCATCCTTGCCGCTTACCTTCTGTCCATCCAGCTTCACAATGATATCGCCTTTTTTGATCCCTGCATTATCTGCTGCGCCGCCTTCCGTTACCTCAGTAATAAAAGCACCTGCCGGCATATTATACATCTGGATGGCTTCTGTTGTAAGATCGGCAGCCTTGACTCCCATATATCCTACCTTGGAAGAATCTTCCACCTTATCTCTGGTTTCGCGGTTCATCAGTTCTTCCAGGATCGGCTCTGCCTTGGAGATCGGAATGGCATATCCCATGCCTTCCACCTGACTGTCTGCATACTTGGCCGCATTGATACCGATCACTTCACCGTTCATGTTCAGAAGTGCACCGCCACTGTTTCCGGGATTGATCGCTGCATCAGTCTGGATCAGTCCGCTGGCTTCTCCGTCCTCTGTACCGATGCTTCTGTTAAGGGCACTTATCCATCCGGAGGTAACTGACTGTCCATAGCCCAGTGCATTGCCAATGGCAACCACCTGCTCACCGACTACAAGATCGTCCGAGCTTCCCATCTGTGCGATCTTGATCTCATCCATGGTCTCATCCGGAATATCGGATTTCTCCACTGCCACCACTGCCAGATCATTCTCTTCATCGGTACCTTTGATCTTGGCAGAAACTGCGTTATCCACATCCGCATCTCCATCGGAGCTGCTTGCCATAGCCTGGGTTTCTTCTTCCGCTCCTACCACATCACTGCCTGCAAAGCACACAGTAAGTGTAGTCGCTCCAGATACCACATGGTTGTTAGTCGCAATGAGAAGCTCGCTGTCATTTTCTCCTACAATAATACCGGAACCACTTCCTGCACTCTGATACTGCCTCGTTCCATATCCGAAAAAGCTTGGGATCTCCTGCACACTGACAGATGTAATGGCAACGATAGAAGACATGGTTGCCTGGGCTACACCGGCCACTGTACCACTCTCTGCCACAATATCCTTCACAGTAGAATCCGCAGAGCTACTGTCAGTACTGTCCTCTGTCCCGGTAACTGTTTCTGTCTTTCCGATTGTTGTACTGCTGTCATTTCCTCTGTATTTATCTGCTGCAATATTCACGCCCTGAAAAACCACTCCGGCTACCAGCCCAAAGATCACAGCCAGTGCCACCGCAGTGGCTGCTTTCTTTCCAAAGCTGTTGTTGCCTGAAAAATCTCTCTTTTTCCGCGGCTTTTTGGGCGGTATATTTCCACCGGCATAATTACCGGCCTGAGGCTGATGCACCTCATAATGTCCGTATTTTGGTTTCTCCTGCGAAGTGCCTTCACTCTGTCCGGCACCTGCATAACTGTCCTGTCCGCTCTCCTGCATCCTGCGTCCCTCAGAATAAGGATGCGTCAGCGGTTTCTGTTCTGCCGAAGCATTCTTATCCTCATCCGGCAAGCCTGTCCCCCATTTATTCTCTTCACTCATGCCTCTGGTGCTCCCTTCTATGTTATCTGATGCATGTATCTGTTACTGCTCACTCCGTTCTCAGTAACATTTATTTCTCTTATAAAAGACAGTTTAACAGGGAATTGTGTTTAAACTGTGATATCTCTTTTAAAAAACCGTGACCTGCTCTTATTTGTTCTTTTTCCAGTATTCCGGATTCATGGTGCAGGATCGGATCATTTTTTCAGGGAGCTTTTTGTATCGTTTTCCGAGAAAATATCCGGCGTATTTGGAGACACTTTGCAAAAACAGTCCGGGGATCAGCCATATGTGGCCTGTTTTCAGAAGATATGCCATGCTTTTTTTTACCAGTCGGATGCCCTCACCTTCAGATGGCACACCCTCAAAAACCTCCGGATGCTCCGCCTGGGAAACTCCCAGATCAAAATTCCTGTGGAACTGCTGCATACAGGTATAATTGTGAGAATGATATACACGCGCTTCTGATACATAGGCAACTCCATAGCCTTTTTTTACCATCCAGCCTGCATAGATCATATCTTCATTAAAAATAGCATGCTCCGGAAATCCACCAATCTCATCATAGATCCTGTGATCATAAGCAGCACAAACGTTGGAGCAGAAATAGGTTTTGATCCCGTAGGTCTGTACATCTTTTTCCGTTTTCAGACAGGACTGTTCCGGATAATTAAAGGAACGGGTATATTTTTCCAGAAATCTGCAGTCCTTTTTTGGAAGCTGACGCGCATAAGCGGCTCCTGCCTGTGGATTCTCTGCAAGAGCTCCTACCAGTGCTCCGATCAGTTCCCTGTCTGCCGGCATTGCATCCTGTGTCATAAATACAAGGATCTCCGCATCCGAAAGCTCTGCCGCCTGCCTTCTGGTACCGCCATGGTCAAATTCTTCTTTTGTAAGATGCCGGACTTCCACAAGCGGATATTCCTGTTCCCAGGTCTCTTTCCAGAATTTCTTTTCTGTATTCATGACAAGGATCTTATTGATAGGATATTTCTGTGCGCTGAGTCTTTCCAGCAGTTTTTCAAATTCTTCTCCCGGACGGTATGCCGGGATGATCACGTCTGTTTTTAATGTTTTCATATTTGTCTCCTGTCCAGAAAGGACCACCCGTTACTGGATGGTCCCTTCTGCTGGTTGCTTATTTTGATGTTTTATTCATTCTCCGAATAATCTTCTCCGTCGGTATAATCGTTATAATCCGTATCGGAATCGCCTCCGGAATAGTCCGTATCTGTGCTGTAATCGTCTCCGGAATAATCCGTATCTGTGCTGTAATCGTCTCCGGAGTAATCCGAATCATAATCTGTGTCTGTGCTGTAATCAGCATCATCACTTGTGTCCGTACTGCTGTAATCTGTGGATGTATCTCCCTGCCACGTGTACGAATCATCCGTTGCGTCATTCGGTGTATCTGTCACCGCAGGTGCAGTGTCCTGCACGTCGCCTCCGCCTGCGATATTTGTGATCTGGGCACTTCTGTTGAGTACATCCTGCGTCGGAGTGTAACTGGTGTCTCCATACAGAAACTGATGCATCTTCAGAACATTGGATTCCAGTGTGGTAGGTACGATAATGCTGCCCTTTACCTGAGCAAATTTATAATCATTGGGGAAGCCTGTAGTTTCATCAATACTATAGCCGATCATAGCCGGGATCATCTTCAGGATCTCTGTTTTGGAAACAGAAGTTTTGACCATCGGGAATACCTGATCCATAATATCAAAGATAGTGGAAAGTCCTGCCTTTTTCGCCTTATCTACGATCATCTGGATCACTCGTCTCTGTCTCTCGGTACGTCCCATATCAAGACTTGCAGTATAACGGATACGGCAGTAGGAGGTAGCCTGTACACCATTAAGATGATAGGTATCTACGATCGCTTCCTCATCCTCCGGCTTCGGATCCGGCAGTTCGATCGGTGTGTAACTCTTTCCGGTTTCCTCTGATGTCTCCACACAGTAATTGTTCATATGAACGATCTCCGCATAGGAAAGAGGGATGTCCAATCCTCCGAGGCAGTCTACCACAGTTACCAGCGCATTAAAATCAATGGCAACATAATCTGTGATATTCAGATCCAGATTCGTATTCAGCATGGAAACCGCGTTGGTCGGTCCGCCAAATGCATATGCCGAATTGGCTTTGGAATAGGTATCATCCTTTACATTGAGAAGGGTATCTCTATAGACAGACACAAGTTTGACTGCCTTTGTATCATTGTTGATACTCGCAATGATGATGGTATCACTGTTCTCTGTATTCAGCTTCTCATTCTTGCTTCTGTGGTCCAGTCCGAACAGTGCATAGGTGGTATATCCCGTCATCTGCGGTGCCTGATCATTGGTTACAATATCCTGGTCTGCAAGATCTGTTTCCTGGATGTCGATCTTATCCAGTTTGGCTGAGATCTGACCATAAACGAACAGACCTCCGATAAACAGGAGCAGTACGACGATCTCCAGGATAAATAAAATCTTCTTGCTTTTTTTCCGAGGTTTTGACATCTTTTCCTTTTCCCCTTTTTAGTATGCGTTCTTATTAATAAATCCTTTGAATATGGTAAGAAACATGATCTTTATATCAAATCCCACAGACCAGTTTTCGATATAATACAGATCACACTCTATCCTTTTTCTGATAGAAGTATCTCCACGATAGCCATTTACCTGTGCCCACCCGGTAAGACCCGGCCGCACCTGATGCTTGACCATATAACGTGGTATCTCCTCCCTAAACTTTTCTACAAAAAACGGCCGCTCCGGTCTTGGTCCCACAAGACTCATCTCACCCTTCAGAATGTTAAAAAGCTGTGGAAGCTCATCCAGACTGGTATGACGCATAAATTTACCGATTCCGGTAACTCTTGGATCGTTCTTTACTGTCCACGCCTTTTTTTCTTCTGATTCTTTCTGGATCTCCATGGAACGGAATTTATACATCCGGAAAGTCTGATTATGAAGCCCGACACGTTCCTGCTTATAGATCAGCGGTCCCGGCGAAGTCAGCTTGATCAGCATACACAACACTAGCATCACTGGTGAGGACACAATGATCGCAACGATCGCGCCTGCAATATCCATAGATCTCTTGATCAGTGCATTAAACGTGTTGCTCAGGGGCACATACCGGATATTGATCACCGGAAGCCCGAGAATATCTTCTGTATATGGTTTGGTCGGAATAATATTATTATAATCCGGAATAAATTTTGTGTGCACGCCGGATTTTTCACAGAGTGCAACGATCTCTTCCAGACGATAATACTCACTTAAGCCCAGGGTAATGGCTATCTCATCCAGACGACTGGATGGAAGGATGATCATCAGATTGGCGATTCGACCGATCACCTTAACGCCCTTATAAGTAGTGCCTGCCGGCACATTGTCATCCAGTATGCCCCTGATCACGTATCCCCATTGCGGATTCTGCAGGATCCTGTCTACATATTCCTCGGCAGCACGGCTGTATCCTACCAGCAGCACCTGTTTCTGGTTCATTCCTTTTTTGCGCATATCCCGGAGAATGTAAAATATGACCATACGCACAAACCATTCCAGGACGATATTGATCACACAGAAAGAAACCAGAGTAAGACGGGAATAGTCCAGCTCTTTAAAATTGTAAAGTGCAAACATGATGATAAGGAGCCCTAACGCATTTGCCTTCACAATTCCGGCAAGTACGAGACGACGCCCCTGCATTCGCATCGGTGTATAAAGATCAAAGGCCTGATAAAGAAGTAAATATCCCGGAATAATGAATATCAGCATAAACATATATTCCTGGACGGTCTTGGACTGGACCGCCGAATGTTCAAAAATTCCCTGAAAACGGATCAACCAGGCCAGGGCATAGGAGGCCGCGATCACAAATACATCGATCAGCATATGGAGACGACTGAAATTTTTCTGGTTGTCTTTAATCAATTTCCGCCACCTCATTTAAGTTCATTGCTTTTATCTTATAATAGATGAAACTCAAAAGCAATAAAATCTTCCCTCCGAAATATAAAAATTCTGTGAAAATATGATGTCTTAACCGGCAAAACGCCTAAAAATGTTGATCCAGAGTTCAAACTGGAGCTGTATATAACGCGGAAGATTCCTCATGGAAAATCTGACTTTTTTGTTTTTGCGGCTGATCTGAAAGCCGTTTTTGATGCCTGCAAGGTACTCACGTCCGAATCCCTTGGACGCAAAAAACAGGATCTTCGCACCGAATCCCACCAGAAAAAACGGAAGGTTCAGCACGATCTGGAAAAACGGCATATTCTTATAGATAAGATAAATATTGTTTCTGGAAGAATACCGGATCTTGAACTGATTATATCTGGAGCCGCTGGTGCCGCTTCCTACATGATAAACCTTCGCTTTTGGAGCATACCAGTTCTGATAACCGCAGATCCTGGCACGATAGCCGATATCCAGATCTTCCAGATAAGCAAAATGCTCCTCATCAAAATCTCCAATCCTGTCAATAAATTTCTTCCGGTAGATCGCAGCTCCCGCACAGGTGGAAAAAATCTTCTGCTCTCGGTCATAATGGCGGATATCCTTGCCTTTTCCCCTAGCAAAAGCCCAGCCAAGGGCACAGTAATAATTTCCGGCATCATCCATCTTGTCCCTGTCATGAAGCTGGATCATCTTTGCCTGACAGGAAAATGCCTTCTTATGTCTGCGCAGGGCAGCAACCATCTCCTCCAGGAAATCCGGTTCCGCTTCCGTATCATTGTTCAGAAGCAGCACATATGGGGAACGTGCCGCATGGATCCCTTCATTGACGGCTCTGCTGAAGCCGTAATTCTCCGGAAGCTGTATCATGTGTACCCATGGATATTCCGCTGAAACAAATGCACAGCTGCCATCAGTGGAACCATTATCCACTAGTATAACCTCAAAATTACGGATAGTCTGTCTTTCAAGACTGGAAAGAACACCATCCAGATATGCCATTCCGTTAAAGTTTGGTATGACTACTGTTACTTCCTGCATTGCTTTATCCCTTCTTCTTTCCCATTCCCGGAAGGGGCTTCAGGGAATAATTCCATTTGGTTAAAGAAAGATTTTTGTTATAGTATGGATCTCCTTTTTTCAGGATATCCAGCCAGTGACAGCGCATGTATTCGATCTCCGTCTGGAAACGGCGGACCTTTTCCTCGCTGTCCTCAGTGCCTCTTGACTTGGATTCGTAATGATAGAGCTTCACATACGGATCATAGACGATCAGATGGCCGTGGCTTCGCACCTTCAGACAGAGATCCACATCATTAAACGCAACTGCAAGCTCTTCCGTAAAGCCTCCTGCCTCCAGAAAAACTTCCTTCTTCATCATCATACATGCTGCAGTCACACAGCTCATATCCTGCAGAAGAGAAGCCTTATGGAGATATCCGGTACGCTCTGCCGGCATATTCACAAACATGTTCCCGGCAATTCCGCCCATTCCCACCACGCAGCCTGCATGCTGAATGGTGTTATCCGGATAGATCAGCTTGACGCCAACTGCACCTGTTTCCTTACGCTGGCACACGCTCAGCATCTCTGACATCCAGTCCGGATCGATGACCTTTACGTCATTATTCAGAAAAAGCAGGTAATCTCCTTTGGCATGGCGCACCCCGAAATTGTTGATGGCAGAATAGTTGAAGCCTTTTTTCCAGCGGATCAGATGGACCCTGGGATCCTCCGAAAGCTTTCTGTAATACCGGAAGATCTCTTCGGAGCTGCTGTTATTCTCCACAATGATGATCTCGTAATTTTTGTAGGCAGTTTTTTCAAAAATGGATTCCACGCAGGCCTGAAGCGTTTCTTTCTCCTCACGGTTCGGAATGATAACAGAAACCAGAGGTTCTCCCTGCACCGGATACTTCACACGGTAAAATCCAAAATCCGGAGTATGCTCCACGGTTCCCGGAGTTCCGGTCCGTTTGAGATTCCCCTCAATGGCACGTCTGCCGGCTTCAAAAGCATACATCTTGCTTGCCGGATTATCTGCTGTGGAGGATTTATGGGTCCTCCAGTGATAAAGGATCTCCGGTACATGGACCACTTCCCTGGCCTGCTCCACACAGCGGAAAATGAAATCATAATCCTGGGCGCCGTCAAATTCCCGGCGGAATCCGCCCACTGTCTGCACTACGGAACGTCTTACCACCAGAAAATGGCAGATATAATTATTGGATCTTAAAAGATCCAGGTTAAAGTCCGGTTTCAGATGGGGCTGAAAATGTTCAGAAAGATCTGTCGTGACCTTATCCTCATCTGTATAGATCACATCCGCCTCTGGATGCTCCTCCAGTGCCGCCGCGATCTCATACAATGCATTAGGTGCCAGCAGATCATCATGATCCAGAAATGCGATAAAATCACCCTCTGCCATGGCAAAAGCCGCGTTTGTATTTTCTGCAATGCCAAGATTCTCTTTCAGATCCTGATAGCGGATCCTCCTGTCCATCTCTGCATAGGATCTCAGCACAGTCTGCATGTCTGGATCCTCCGGGCTTCCGTTTGCCAGACACAGCTCCCAGTTCTCATATGTCTGTGCAAGGAGAGAGTCCAGCATCTGTCTTAAAAAACGCTCCGGTGTCAGATATGCAGGTACCACAATGCTGATCAACGGCCCATCCGGAAATTTGCGTTTCCGCTGCTTCTCCAGTGTTTCCTCGTCAGGTCTGTATGCCTCATACCATGGTCCGTAAGGAACCTCTTCCGGTTCAAAACGCTCATGAAGCCGGATCCAGAACTCTTTCAGGCCATAATGCTTCAGGTATCTTAAGCCCTTCTGTACTGTATAGGGGGAAAGCTTCTTTATAAGTCTGTCCCATTGGATCTTTCCTGTAGAATCATCTTTACTCATATATTATCTCCGTATTACTCAGTTTGATGTTACTGTTCACTCTGTTCTCAGTAACAGTTTGATGAACATATTTTACCATTCCATCATTTTTTTTGCAAGGAAGAGAGGAAATGTGTTATACTGAACTTACGTATGTATTGCTTACATAAGAATTATTTTTTATACAGGAGTACCATTTATCATGAAAAAATCAAGAATAACCACAGCGCTTCTGGCTATTGGGATCTCCGCTTCCATGGTGTTCCAGACTCCAGTTTTCGCCACAGAAGAAACCGCTGTTGCTGTATCCTCCGGTGTTACCACCAATGGGATCAGCGGATGGCCTCAGGGGCCTGAGATCACTTCCGCATCTGCCGTGATCATGGAAGATACTTCCGATACGATCCTCTATGCCAAGGATATGGACACCACGCTTTCTCCGGCCGGCGCAGTTAAGATCATGACCTGTCTTCTGGCACTGGAGAACAGCCAGCTTGACGATCAGGTTACCATGACAGAAACCGGTGTATCCGGTGTTACAGACGGAGGCGCTCATATTTCCTCACAGCTCGGAGAGGTATTTACCATGGAGCAGTGCCTTTACGCTCTGATGCTGGCCTCTGCCAATGACATTGCTCTCCAGGTCGCAGAACAGATTGGCGGATCTGTGGATGCCTTTGTCCAGAAAATGAACGACCGTGCCCGAGAACTTGGATGCACCAATACGGTATTTACCAATCCTACCGGTCTCCCGGATGACAACCAGCATACCACAGCACATGATCTGGCTCTGATCATGCAGGCGGCTATCCGTAATGACAGCTTCCGCACCATCTCCGGAGCCACCTCCTATACGATCCCGGCTACCAATATTTCCGGCGGTACCCGTAACCTGACAAGCTCTTTTACCATGACAGATCCTGCATCCGCTTCCTATTATGAAGGATGTATCGGCGGTCGTGAAAGTACCACCACTGCTTCCGGAAGCGTTCTTGTCACAGCTGCACAGCGAAACGGTACTACTCTGATCGCAGTAGTCATGAACGGAGCGACCGGTCAGACAGCCAACGAAGCAATCTCACTTCTGGATTACGGTTTTTCCAATTTCCAGCTTCTGGATCTCAGCGAGGATGATTTTCACATCCTGTCCGGCGGCACTGTAATGGTTCCATCCGGTGCGACCGCAGACGACCTGACTACAGAAGATACGGAATCTGATGGTCAGATCTTACGCACCTATTCCTTTGGCGGAACTCAGGTGGGAACTGCAGTTGTCGAGGATCCCTCCCAGGAAAGCTCCTCCGATGTACTGGAAAATGATGAAAACATGGATTCTGCAAAAGCTTATTCCGAATCCAGATCCCAGATCCCGTATTTTGCCATTGGCGGTGTGGGCATCCTGCTCCTGATCCTTCTGCTGTGGCGCATGATCCGGATCATCCGTTCCTGATCTTGGTTCCCAGGCGGATATACTTCAGAATTAAAAAATCCCTCCTATGTACCGGTCATATCCGGATACATAGAAGGGATTTTTTTCTGCCATCTCACCCATCGGGGTGTCAGCCATAAAACGGAACTACCAGGAAGATATAGCATAAAAACGGCGAAGCAGCCAGAAGTGCTGTCAGGACCCGGTATATCCACATTCTGATATTTTCCTTTTTTACAAAACGCTCAAGCAGACGATTCCAGCCGGCTGTCACAAAATACATGGCCGGATACAGTGCCGGCATGATATAACGTCCCTGTGCCTGGTTGTCACTATAATATACATAATACATAAACAGACCCACAGGGATCAGGATCAGAAGGATCAGCAGCAGATGAAAGATCCCTTTTCTGTCCCATTTATCGTACACGGTTATTGTTTTTATCTTCAGCTTTTCACTTCCTGCTGCTTTTCGTTCTTTTACCACAGTACGTTTCTTCGGATAAAATATTCCCAGCATGGTCAAAATACCGATCCCACCCATTCCAAAGAACAGGAAATATGCCTTGCTCACACTATAAGGCATATAGATCTGCATCAGGCCAAAGGTTCCGATAAAGCTTACCAGAACTGTCAGCAGCCAGTTATGCTGCCAGCCCGGGTCCTGATACAGAAGGATATCCTTCCATGACCAGTTCAGCTTCTCCGGTGTAGGGTATCTGGACGGTCTGTAATCAACAGCCGCATATTTTTCCGCACACTGTGCACAGGCTTTTCTTCCGATAAGATCTCCGTCATAGAGAACGGCATTTCGTATAAACCACCAGCCGCATAAAGCAAGGGTTACTGCCGCGATCACGATCCCTCTCCGGAACAGAAATGCAACTCTCTGTTTTACCGGCTCTTCCCTGCACAGAAGGACTGTCAGGCAAAAAAACAGAAAGCTGCATAAGATCCATCCGTAGGCATTATAGTAGGACAGTGCACAGACTGCCATTCCAACAGCCAGAAGGATCGAATTTCTGAAGCTCCAGTCTCTCGCTTCCAGATAACAGGACCAGGAATACAGGATCATCGCCATGGATAAAAGCGCCAGGGAATCCGTGTTTACATAAGTTCCCAGAAACAATGCCTGCGGCATAAAGCCTGCCAGTGCGGCAAACAGCCATCTTCCCTCTTTCGGAAAAAGCTTTCCGGATGCTTTCACCACAAAATATACCGCTCCAGTCACAAAGAGCACATCTGCCATCCTCGCCGCATGGAGTAATCCGTCTGCAGATGCATGGAACAAACCTGCGATCCCCATAAATACAGCAGATACCATATAGGAAAGGATCGGATAATAGGCATAGGAAATCCCCCATGTCGCATCACGGATGGTTGGCTCATCTCCAAGAGGCAGCTTTCCCGGATGCTCATGAAGATACTGTGCCACCATGTAGCGCATTTTTTCATCGGGGCCTGCCCCCAGGGGCTGCATAAACGCCCATGCAGTCAGGAGCAGAAATGCTGCCAGGACAAGAACCCCTGCCTGAACTCTCTCATCCTTCCAGATTTTTTTCTTTTCCAAAATATAACCTCCTATATCCGCTTCAGAGAAAAATCCTGGCTCTCCAGTGTAAGATTCGGATTATAGTAAGGATCTCCGTCACGGAGGATCTCCGGCCAGTGCTTCTCAAAGGAAGCGATCTCGCGGTTAAATCTTGCCACCTTCTCCGGTGTATCCTCAAGACCTCTGGATTTGGATTCATAGTGATAAA
>NZ_JBCLNI010000040.1:0-21393 GCF_039062885.1 Blautia sp. 2227st1_G12_2227SCRN_220401
AAGGACGAGAAGGATGATAAAGGTAAATATGTTCGCAGAGAACGTTATACAGGAACCTGCAACAGAAGCTTTTATGTAGGCTCGAGCATTAAGCATGAAGATATCCATGCGAAATATGAGAACGGAATCCTTCATGTAACCTTCCCGAAGGAAGAGACCAAGAAAGAAGCAGAAGAGAAGAAATTTGTTTCTATTGATTGATCAGCATTTATTGTGAAGCCCCGGTACTTGATTGCAAGCTCCGGGTGATGGGATATAGCATAATAACAATATCCGGAACAACCCAAACGGATATTGCAAATATTAAAGCTCCAAATTGCACATTGCATTTGTTTATATAAATGAATATAACCCCCTTTTTTCCACCCCTCTGCCAATGTCCGGCAGAGGGGTTCTTTACGTTTCAGCCTGAAGTACAGAGGTGAATTCTGATTACTGTTTACTGGTAATATTCCGCGAAGCGTGTTGCTGAGAACGGAGTGAACAGTAACGAATTCTGATTAACTTTACACTCTTTCCTCACTCTGTTATACTTGGAACAGGTAAACAGCGGAAATTCGGCAATACTATAAAATTGGGGAAAGAGTTTTTACAGAGGTGAATATATGAGAGATAAGATCAAGGTTATCATGGACTGTGATCCCGGAATCGATGACGGGATCGCACTGGCATATGCGGCAGCACATCAGGACGAACTGGAGCTGCTTGCAGTGACGACATCTGCAGGAAGTACCAGGATAGAAAGAGTGACCAAAAATGCACTGGAGCTGGTGGATTTTTACGGACTGAAGGTTCCGGTGGCAGGGGGCCAGGACCGTCCTCTTGTGAAAGCAGCAATTTATGCGGAAGAATTCCACGGAGAGACAGGGCTTGGCCATTGCGTACTGCCGGAAGCAAAATCAGAGGTTGCTTCTGATAATGCAGTGCTTTTTATACGTGACATTCTGAATGCCATTCCGGAGGGCGAGCAGGTAGTAATGATCGAAACTGCACTAATGACTAATCTTGCACTTCTGTTGAAGGTTTTTCCTGAAATAAAGAATAAGATCAGAAAAATCGTATTTACAGGCGGCGCAGCAAAAGGCGGAAACATCACACCGGCAGCGGAATTCAACATCTACGCAGATCCGGAGGCGGCAAAGATCGTATTCGATTCCGGAATCCCACTGATCATGTGTGGACTGGATGCTACCCTGAAATGTAATCTTACCAGAAACCAGATCATGAAGCTGTGCCAGTCCGGTGATCCGGCAGCCAGAGCCTGTGGAGATATGGCTGGCTACGTACTTGAAAATTTTTCCAAATATCGCTGCGTGGCAAGTATCCATGCTGCTGTACCGTTTATGTATCTCATCCATCCGGAGTTCTTTAAAACAGAAAAAGTATTCCTGGATGTGGATTGTTCAGACGGTGCCGGACGAGGTGCCACATTATGCGATTTCCGCTGGTGGCTACACGAAGAAGACGAAATGAAAGATATGATTCTGACAGATGCAGATACAGAAAGCTTCCAGCAGGAGCTGTTTGAAGCGATTTATTCTGTGTCCGAATGCAAAAATATGAAATAGCCGGACAACGATCCGGAAACAGCTGCATCTATGAAGCAGCTGAGCAGTCAGATAAGAGGACAGAAAACCCATGAACTATATTGTATTTGACCTGGAATGGAACCAGAATCCGGATGGAAGAAGACATCCGGATAGTCGGCTCCCGTTTGAGATCATAGAGATCGGGGCAGTAAAATTAAATGAAAAAAGAGAGATCGTTGATACCTTTCAGTGCCTGATCAAGCCCAAAGTGTACCACTGGATCCACGACAGTATCCATGAAGTGATCCACGTGGATTATCATGAACTGGAAAAAGGCATCCCTTTTCCAAGGGCGATCCGCAGATTTCTGGAATGGTGCGGGGAGGAGTATCGCTTTTTTACCTGGGGAGACCAGGATGTGATGGAACTTCAGCGCAATATGAAATACTATAATCTTTTGAAGCTGATGCCAGGACCGGTGCATTACTATGATGTGCAGAAACTTTTCAGCATAAAATTCGAGGATGGAATATCCAGGCGTTCCCTGGAATATGCTACAGACTACCTGCAGCTTCCCAAAAACCGGGATTTTCACCGGGCACTGGCAGACGCCAGCTATACTGCCAGGATACTTCTGGAGATTGATGAAGCCTGCATGATCCGCCATCCGTCCCTAGATGTATATCAGAATCCAAAATCCAGAGACAGCGAGATCTATATTTCCTATACAGACCATGACAAGTTTGTGTCCAGGGAATTTGTATCAAAGGAGCGTCTGATGAAGGACCGTACCATGGTAAGTACCATGTGTCCCATTTGCAGATGCCCTGCCAAGAGGAAGATCCGCTGGTTCAGTACCAACAATTCCAAGGTATATTACAGCCTTGCCCTTTGCCATGAGCATGGACCTGTTGCCGGAAAGATCCGGATCCGAAAAACCGATGAGGGAAAATATTTCGGGGTGAAGACCCTGAGAGCAGAAGATACAGAAGCGGCGGATGAGATCCGTGAAAAGCACGAATCTCTCCGCCGCAGGAAAATGTTACGAAGCCAGGAGAAGATCTGATACGATGTTTCGTTCGTATTGCATTCCCCATCCGACCATTTGTTTCTTATAATAATATTTGCTTTTCAGACGCAGTGGGCCGACAGCATTCTGAAGAACGGCCTGGCGTTTGTTAAGCTGTGATTTTTTGATACCTTTTGGAAGAGTCACATAAACCTTTGTCTGATAATAAAACGGATAGGTATTTCCGTTATTCTTAAGGATATATTTGTCACAAGGGAGTACCTTAAACGGGACTGGCTCCATGGACACCTTCATATCCACCTTTTCAAAATTTTCAAAACCATAATTAAAAAGAGAAGCGGTATCGCTGTAAGCATTTGCCGCGGAAGTAGAATTCAGGATCACGGCTACCAGCGTTATATTTCCTCGTTTGCAGTAGGTGACAAGTGTGTTGCCGGATGCATCCGTGTAGCCTGTTTTTCCGCCACGGACGCCTTCATAATAATATTCGCCGTTTTTCATCATCTTGTGATGATTGAGCAGCTGGCGGGCTTCCGCAAATTTATTGGTAGGCGGGATCTCGTAATAACGTTTGGTGCAGTATCGCCGGAAAAGAGGATTCAGCCAGGCGGATTTGGCGATCTTTGCCATGTCGGAGGCTGTGGTGTAATGATTCTCATCCGGAAGACCGTTGGGATTGTTAAAGTGTGTGTTCTTGCAGCCAAAAAGCTTGGCGCGCCAGTTCATGAGTTCTGCGAATTTCTTTACAGAGCCGGAAACTTCTTCCGCAACGGCGACAGACATTTCATTAGCGGACTGGAGCATGACAGCCATCAGGGCCTGATCCCTGGTGAATTCTTCACCGGGAGCAGCATAAATACTGGAATCTCCGGCAGTTACACTGGTGGAAGCGTTCTCAGATACGGTAATGTTTGTCTTAGCGTTCAGATTTTCGCAGGCAAGCAGTGTAGTCAGGATCTTCGTGATGCTGGCAGGGTAGAGCTGTGTGTCCGCATTTTTGGAATAAAGAACGGCTTCTGTATTTACGTCCATAAGGACTGCAGCCTGTGCTTCGATGCCGGGACCTTTGGGCCACCCGTCAATGGAATCGGTGTCGGCAGCCTGTGAATAATAGCTGGAGTGAACAGGCGTGACTGCTGCGGCCTGACCATCAGGAACCGGTGTGGCAGTGACGATAGGATCACCATATTCATCGTATCCATAGGCAGCCGCCGCGCAGGGAGCTGCGCCTGTGAGCAGGATCCCTATGCCGAGAATGCCTGCAAAGATCCGGCGCAAGGATCGTTTTTTCATATTTTTCATAACAAGATACCTTTCAGTGATAAATCCGGGCGAGAAGGTTATTATTCATTTGAGAATCAGTAACCGAAAAAATCTTGCCCGTTTTGTGATGAGGTGCAGTATTTCATTAATTATAGCATTGTATTAATGAAACGCTGTATTTTTGCCCTCAAGATTCTGTAGTAGTATACCACTTTCCTCCCGGAAAAACCACTTGCAGTCTGTGAAAATTCCATTAAGAAGAAGTGAACATACATATAAAAAGAAAAATCCATGAAAACACTTGACATATGGATTTTCCCCAACCTATAATAGACAGCGTATATAGAAAAAGCTGTGATGGAGACAGTAGGCCATATGGAAAGCTTGTAGCGAACCGGGGATGGTGGGAGCCCGGGACGAGTAAATATGGCGGAATATCACTCCTGAGCTTCAGTTCCGAAGTTGTCCGGCAACAGCCGGAAGAATATCTGATATACAGATGATCATTAAGTAAGAACTGACGGATTTCCTCCGTTACAGGGAACATATATCGGCAGATACAAAGAATTGTCCGCCATGAACAGACATGGAACAACAGCCCGCGCCATAACACAGAGCATAAGAACACAGCAGAAGACGCAGGGATCCGGACACAGGCCCGTATAATGTAACAGGTGGTACAGCGAATCAGACTTCGTCCTTTTACAGGATGGGGTCTTTTTTTATAAGTGCCCGAAGCATTGGCACGAACAGGTATCTGTGAAGAAACAATCCGCTGTGGCCTTACAGATGAGGCAGCAGCCAGTAATCAGACACAGGAGGTAAATATTGTGTATCGTAAAGTTGACACGAATCTGAATTTTGTTGACCGTGAAAAAGAAGTCGAGAAATTCTGGAAAGACAACAAGATTTTCGAAAAGAGTATGGACAGCCGTAAAGAGGGCGAGACATACACATTCTATGACGGACCGCCTACCGCAAATGGTAAGCCACATATCGGACACGTTCTGACACGAGTTATCAAGGATATGATCCCGAGATACCGTACAATGAAGGGGTACATGGTTCCGAGAAAAGCAGGATGGGATACTCACGGACTTCCGGTTGAGCTTGAGGTTGAGAAGAAGCTTGGCCTTGACGGCAAGGAGCAGATCGAGGAGTACGGAATGGAGCCGTTCATTCAGCAGTGTAAGGAGAGCGTATGGAAATACAAGGGAATGTGGGAGGATTTCTCATCTACCGTTGGTTTCTGGGCTGACATGGAGCATCCGTATGTAACATACGACAACAATTTCATCGAGTCCGAGTGGTGGGCGCTGAAAGAAATCTGGGAAAAAGGTCTTCTTTATAAAGGCTTTAAGATCGTTCCTTATTGCCCACGCTGCGGAACTCCTCTTTCCGCACAGGAGGTTTCTCAGGGCTACAAGACTGTTAAAGAGCGCTCTGCGATCGTACGTTTCAAGGTTGTTGGTGAGGACGCATACTTCCTGGCATGGACAACAACACCATGGACACTTCCATCCAACGTTGCACTTTGTGTAAATCCGGATGAGATCTACTGTAAGGTAAAAGCAGCAGACGGCTATACCTACTACATGGCAGAAGCACTTCTGGACAAGGTTCTCGGCAAGCTTGCAAAGGATGATGAGCCTGCATATGAGATCCTTGAGAAATATAAAGGAACAGACCTTGAGCGTAGAGAATATGAGCCGCTTTTTGCATGTACAGGAGAGGCAGCAGCAAAACAGCACAAAAAAGCTCATTTCGTAACCTGTGACAACTACGTTACCATGAGTGATGGTACCGGTATCGTTCATATCGCACCTGCATTTGGTGAGGATGACAGCCGTGTCGGACGTGAGTATGACCTTCCGTTCGTACAGTTCGTAGACGGACAGGGTAACATGACCAAAGAAACACCATACGCCGGTGTATTTGTTAAGAAAGCGGATCCGATGGTCCTCACAGACCTTGACAAAGAGGGCAAGCTTTTTGATGCACCGAAATTCGAGCATGATTATCCGCACTGCTGGAGATGTGACACACCGCTTATCTACTATGCACGTGAGTCCTGGTTCATCAAGATGACTGCAGTAAAGGATGATCTGATCCGTAACAACAATACTATCAACTGGATTCCGGAGAGCATCGGTAAGGGACGTTTCGGTGACTGGCTTGAGAACGTTCAGGACTGGGGTATTTCCAGAAACCGTTACTGGGGAACACCACTGAATATCTGGCAGTGTGAGTGCGGACATATGGAATCCGTAGGAAGCCGCCAGGATCTCTATGAGAAGAGTGGTGACGAGCGTGCGAAGACCATCGAGCTTCACCGTCCATACATTGATGATATCACCATGAAGTGTCCGGATTGCGGCAAGACCATGCACCGTGTACCGGAGGTAATCGACTGCTGGTTCGATTCCGGAGCAATGCCTTTTGCACAGCATCATTATCCATTTGAGAATAAAGACCTGTTCGAGCAGCAGTTCCCGGCAGACTTCATCTCCGAGGCTGTTGACCAGACAAGAGGATGGTTCTACTCCCTTCTTGCTGAGTCCACACTGCTTTTCAATAAGGCTCCGTATAAGAATGTAATCGTTCTGGGACATGTACAGGATGAGAACGGACAGAAGATGAGTAAGTCCAAGGGAAATGCCGTAGATCCGTTTGACGCGCTGAACAAATACGGCGCAGATGCGATCCGCTGGTATTTCTACATCAACAGTGCTCCGTGGCTCCCGAACCGTTTCCATGGCAAGGCAGTTGTAGAGGGACAGAGAAAGTTCATGAGCACTCTGTGGAACACCTACGCATTCTTCGTACTGTATGCGAACATTGACAATTTTGATGCAACTAAATATACTTTAAATTACGATAAGCTTCCGGTTATGGATAAATGGCTGCTCAGCAAGCTGAATACCATGGTGAAGACTGTCGATGCGGATCTTGATTCCTACAAGATTCCGGAGGCTGCAAGAGCACTCCAGGAATTTGTTGACGATATGAGTAACTGGTATGTAAGAAGAAGCCGTGAGCGTTTTTGGGCAAAGGGCATGGAGCAGGATAAGATCAATGCTTACATGACACTTTACACAGCACTGGTAACAGTTGCAAAGGCTGCAGCTCCGATGATCCCGTTCATGACTGAGGATATCTACCAGAACCTTGTAAGAAGCATTGATGCAGACGCTCCGGAGAGTATCCATCTCTGCGATTACCCGGAGGTAAACGAGGCATGGATCGACAAGGATCTTGAGGCAAACATGGAAGAGCTTCTTGAGATCGTTGTTCTCGGACGTGCATGCAGAAATACCGCAAACATCAAGAACCGTCAGCCGATCGGAACCATGTATGTAAAGGCTGAGAAAGCTATGGATAAATTCTACACAGATATCATCGCAGATGAGCTTAACGTAAAAGAAGTGAAATTCGCAGATGATGTAGAGTCCTTCATTTCCTACAGCTTCAAGCCGCAGCTTCGTACAGTAGGACCGAAATACGGCAAGCTTCTGAACGGCATCCGTACCGCACTCTCCGAGATCGACGGAACCGCAGCAATGAAAGAGCTGAGAGATAATGGTGTTCTCGTTCTTGACATTGACGGAAACAGAGTCGAGCTTGCAGAGGAAGACTTATTGATCGAAACAGCCCAGAGCGAGGGCTATGTGACAGAGACAGACGGTGAGACATCCGTTGTCCTTGATACAAACCTTACACCTGAACTGATCCAGGAGGGCTTTGTCCGCGAGATCATCAGCAAGGTTCAGACCATGCGTAAAGAGGCTGGTTTCGAAGTCATGGACAAGATCATTGTCTATGCAAAAGATAACGATAAGATCATGGATATCATGAAAGCAAACCAGGATGAGATCAAACGTGAAGTACTGGCAGAAAACATTATTCTGGGAGAAGCAGAGGGTTACACCAAGGAGTGGAACATCAATAAAGAGGCTGTAACACTGGGAGTATCCAAAGTACAGGAGGAAAACTAATGATTGACAAGCAGTTTGAGAAAGAGGAATTCAAAAAAAGTGTAAAAGAAAACGTAAAATTCCTTTATCGAAAAACACTGGAAGAGGCTACACAGGAGCAGATCTTTCAGGCTGTAAGCTACACTGTGAAGGACGTGATCATTGACAACTGGCTCAAGAGCCAGAAGGCGTATGAAAAACAGGACCCGAAGATCGTATATTATATGTCCATGGAGTTCCTTATGGGCCGTGCCCTTGGAAACAACCTGATCAACCTTGGTGCATACGGTGAGGTTAGGGAGGCTCTTGAGGAGCTTGGACTTGACATTAACTGCATCGAAGACCAGGAGCCGGATCCGGCTCTTGGAAACGGTGGACTTGGAAGACTGGCAGCATGCTTCCTGGATTCTCTTGCAACTCTCAACTACTGTGCATACGGATGCGGAATCCGTTACCGTTATGGTATGTTCAAGCAGGAGATCCGTGACGGTTATCAGGTAGAGGCACCGGATAACTGGCTGAAGAACGGCTATCCTTTCGAGCTCCGTCGTCCGGAGTATGCAAAAGAGGTTCATTTCGGCGGATATGTACGCGTTGAGTGGGATCCGGTGAAGAACGAGAATAAATTCATCCATGAAGGATATCAGGCAGTTAAGGCTGTTCCTTACGATATGCCGATCACAGGTTATAACAACGATGTTGTAAACACACTTCGTATCTGGGATGCAGAGCCGATCGTAGACTTCAACCTTGACTCTTTTGACAAGGGTGATTATCACAACGCAGTAGAGCAGGAGAACCTTGCACGTACTATCGTAGAGGTGCTTTATCCGAATGATAACCATATGGCAGGTAAAGAGCTTCGTCTGAAACAGCAGTACTTCTTCGTATCTGCCAGCCTTCAGGCAGCGATTGCCAAATACAAAAAAACACACGATGACATCACAAAGCTTCATGAGAAGGTTGTATTCCAGATGAATGATACTCATCCGACAGTTGCAGTTGCAGAGTTGATGCGTATTCTTATCGATGAGGAAGGTCTTGGCTGGGATCAGGCATGGGATATCACAACAAAATGCTGTGCTTACACCAACCACACCATCATGTCCGAGGCACTTGAGAAATGGCCGATCGAGCTGTTCTCCAGACTGCTTCCGCGTGTATATCAGATCATCGAGGAGATCAACCGTCGTTTCATTCTTGAGATCCAGCAGAAATATCCTGGAAACTTCGAGAAGATCAAGAAGATGGCGATCATCTATGACGGACAGGTTAAGATGGCTCACCTTGCGATCGTTGCAGGCTACTCTGTAAACGGTGTTGCACGCCTTCATACCGAGATCCTCAAGAATCAGGAGCTGAAGGATTTCTATGAGATGATGCCTGAGAAGTTCAACAACAAAACAAACGGTATCACACAGAGACGTTTCCTTGCTCATGGAAACCCGCTTCTGGCTGACTGGGTAACAGACAAGATCGGACCGGACTGGATCACAGATCTTTCCCAGCTTTCCAAGCTTAAGGTTTACGCAGACGATGAGAAGGCTCTTCAGGAGTTCATGACCATCAAGTTCAAGAACAAAGAGCGTCTTGCAAAATATATCCTGGAGCACAATGGTGTTGAGGTTGACCCGCACTCTATCTTCGATATCCAGGTTAAGAGACTTCATGAGTACAAACGTCAGCTTCTTAACATCCTGCATGTGATCTATCTGTACAACCAGATCAAGGCACATCCGGAGATGGATTTCTATCCAAGAACATTTATCTTTGGTGCAAAAGCTTCCGCAGCTTACGCACGTGCAAAGAAGATCATCAAGCTGATCAACTGTGTGGCAGATGTTGTAAACAATGATGCTTCCATCAACGGCAAGCTGAAGGTTGTATTCATCGAGAACTACCGTGTATCCAACGCTGAGATCATTTTTGCGGCAGCAGATGTTTCCGAGCAGATCTCCACAGCAAGTAAAGAGGCTTCCGGTACAGGTAACATGAAATTCATGCTGAATGGTGCTCCGACACTTGGAACCATGGATGGTGCTAACGTTGAGATTGTACAGGAGGTTGGCGAGGAGAATGCATTTATCTTCGGTATGAGCTCCGACCAGATCATCAACTATGAGAACAACGGCGGTTACGATCCGGACTTCATCTACAACACAGATCCGGAGATCCGTCAGGTACTGATGCAGCTGATCAACGGAACCTTCTCCAGCGATACAGAGATGTTCCGTGACATCTACAATTCACTTCTCGACAAACGCAACATGCCGAGACCTGACCAGTACTTCATCCTTGGCGACTTCCGTTCCTATGCAGAGGCACAGAAGCGTGTTGAGGAAGCATATAAGGATGAGAAACGCTGGGCTAAGATGGCACTTCTCAATACAGCATGCAGCGGTAAGTTCACATCCGACAGAACTATCCAGGAGTATGTAGATGATATCTGGCATCTGGATAAGGTTATTGTGAAAGAGAACTAAGATATAGAAAGTAATCTGCAAAGTATTACCATAAAATAAATTTTCACACAAAAACAGGGCTCGTCAGAAGTGGAGACGGCCCTGTTTTTTGTGTGGAAATTATGCCGGATTGATGACGATCCGGTTCCGCCTGGCCAGTGCAATGGCGATATGGCAGCCTTCCGCGATGGCGCAGGCTTTATCGGCAAAGCTGATGATCCAGGCTTCCCTGTTGCGTGGAAGAGGTCCCAGAGGGAACATATGTGAGAGAATTGCGTCCAGTTCTCTGTCCGTCATATCAAAGTGAGTGGCACTGTTTTCGGCGGCAGCCTTCGGGTGATAAAACGCCTGATGCTCACCAGTCGGTGTCTCTGCTTTAAAATCGTAGGGACAGAAATCGTGGAGAAGTCCTGCCCTTGCGGCGGCTTTCTCGTCACATCCCAGCTTCCTGGCAATGAACCAGGAGAGGTAAGAAACATTGATACTGTGCATGAGCCGTGTGGTCCACTGGTGGTGGGTGTACAGGCTCAGCTTCAGGAACTCTCTGTTACAGAGGATGTTCTTCACAAGCTCATGATATTCCTGTGAGACCTCATCCGACACCGTGATATCCATCGGCAATCACCTTCTTTCTTTTGTTTATAATTTCATTATGACGCTTATGGCGAAAAATGCAATAAAGTTTATATTTTTTTTATAAATTAGTTGAGACAAATTTTTTGGAATGGAATCTTCTGCTTTTTCATCTGTTTTCCATGACTGGAGATATGGTATAGTAATGAACAGAATTGGTGTCGATGAAAATATTATGAAAAGACAAAGGAGAGAGAACGGATATGAAACCAGAAAAACTGATTGAAGTACTTTCCGTTGCGGAACGATTAAAAGATGCAGTGCGTCATTGTTATACATCCGGAGGCAGGCGGGAGAGTGTTGCGGAGCATTCCTGGAGAATTACTCTGATGGCATATTTTGTCAGTGATGAGTTTCCGGAGGCGGATCTTCTGAAGATTATGAAAATGTGTCTGATCCATGATCTGGGAGAAGCTTTTACCGGAGATATCCCAGCTTTTGAAAAAACAGAGAAAGATTCGGAGAAAGAAGCAGATGTGCTGGGTGAATGGGTAAAAACTTTGCCGGAACCATTTGATAAAGAGATGGCAGAACTGTATCAGGAAATGGAAGCACAGCAGACTCTGGAATCCAGAATTTACAAAGCCCTGGACAAACTGGAAGCTCTGATCCAGCATAATGAATCTGACATCAAAACCTGGATACCGCTGGAATATGACCTGCAGATGACCTACGGAAATGAGCAGGTGAAATTCTCAGATTATCTGACGGAGCTTCGGGCACAGGTAAGAGCAGATAGTGTACGGAAGATTGAAAAATTTGCACATTGATGTGCAAATTTTTATCCGAAAAGACAGAAAAAGAGAGAGCCAGATTATATGGCTCTCTCTTGTAAAAATCCTTATTTTAAGAGGATTTCTTATTTACCAAAGTATCTCTTAAGCAGACCAGCGAATGCTTTTCCGTGTCTTGCTTCGTCTTTAGCCATCTCATGTACTGTGTCGTGGATTGCGTCAAGGTCAGCTGCTTTCGCACGTTTAGCAAGGTCAAATTTACCTGCTGTAGCACCGTTCTCAGCTTCTACACGCATCTGAAGGTTCTTCTCTGTGCTGTCTGTTACAACTTCGCCAAGGAGCTCTGCGAATTTAGCTGCATGCTCTGCTTCCTCGTAAGCTGCTTTCTCATAGTAGAGACCTACTTCCGGATATCCTTCTCTGTGAGCAACTCTTGCCATTGCAAGATACATACCAACCTCAGAGCACTCGCCCTCGAAGTTTGCTCTCAGGTCTGCAAGGATGTCTTCACTGACGCCCTTAGCTACGCCTACAACATGCTCAGCTGCCCATGTGAGCTCGCCTTCCTGTTTGGAAAACTTGGAAGCTGGTGCTTTACATACTGGACAGACATCCGGTGCCTGCTCGCCTTCGTAAACATATCCACATACATTACATACCCATTTTGCCATAGTTATAATCTCCTTTTCTTATAAAAATATATTATGATTTTTTGTTTCTTTTAAATTGATAATAGTAATTATTACTGTTTTATAGTAACATGTGATCTTATTTTTGTCAAGACTGTTTTTGTTCTTTTTCCAGGCATTCCTTGCAGATTCCATAGAAGCTTGCGTCTACGTCAAAGACTTTTCCGTGGATAAATTCTGCAGCTGCCTGCTCAAGAATTCCGTTAAGGCTGTCTGACTGCATATCGATCACCCGGTTGCATCTGGTACACATGAAATGTGAATGCGGTGCGACCCTTCCATCGTAGCGGTCCGCGCTTCCGAAATTGGTCAGCTTCCGGATCTCGCCGATGTCACTGAGAAGAGAAAGATTACGGTAGACAGTGCCGAGACTGATGTTGGGGTAGATCTGTCGAAGATTCTCGTATACTGTATCTGCCGTTGGATGATCTGTTCTGGATCTCAGGAATTCCTTGATCGATTCTCGCTGACGGCTGTATTTAAGTGCTGCCATAATGTTTCCTCCATATCAGTAATAATAATTATTACTGATATCATAATAACCGACAGACATGTTTTTGTCAATAGTTTTTTGTATATTTACGGAAGAATATTTTGCCCTTAATGATAGGATTTTATCAGTAAAAATTCTTATTGAAAATTTTTTAAAAATAAGTTGACAAAGACTAACTTTAGTAGTATATTTACGGCAGTTAGAGAAATCTAACTAAAGCGTAAAGGAGAATGCAAATGACTTGTGCAAAATTTGAATCTGTCATAGGTTATCATTGTTCCCCTGTATTAATGGGAATGAAACCGGCGAACCTTGTTTCCTTTTCCAAGGAAAAAATGCCGGAGCTGCCGGAGATCATTTCGGATTATAAGGAGAGTCTTGAACGGGAAGGCATCTGTATGGAGATCATCTGCGGATGCAGGAAGCATTATCTTCTTCTGGTGTACCGGCCGGATATGCTGCAGGAATATCTTAAGCAGGAAGAAGCCAGGAATCTTTTGCTCCAGGATGGTTACAATATAGATGGTTCTCTGGATGAGATGATCGTCCGTCTGAAGGAGAGATTTTTTCATAAGACGGAATTTCCTCATGAGATCGGACTTTTCCTGGGTTATCCTATTGAAGATGTGAAGGGCTTCCGGAAGTTCGGAGGCAGTGGCTGCAAGATGTGTGGTTACTGGAAGGTTTATGATGATGTGGAGCAGGCTCGCAGGATTTTTGACAGCTATGATAAGTGCCGGGAGTTTACTGCGGCGCAGATCCGTGCGGGGTATTCGATTTTGCAGGTTGTTGGTATGAAGCATCTCTGTACATCTCAGATGTGCGTATAATATAAAGTTTAAAAACAGGAGGTTTTTAAGATGAGCAAGGTAGGAATTATTTACTGGTCTTCCACAGGCAACACAGAGGCAATGGCACAGGCTGTTGAGGAAGGCGCAAAAGCAGCTGGTGCGGATGTTGAGATCATGGAAGTTGCAGATGCAGATGTAGATAAAGCTCTCTCTTATGATGTTCTGGCACTTGGCTGTCCGGCAATGGGAGATGAGGAGCTTGAGGAGGGTGAGTTCGAGCCATTCTTCTCTGATCTGGAAGGCAAACTTTCCGGTAAAAAAGTTGCACTTTTCGGTTCCTATGACTGGGGCGACGGAGAGTGGATGAGAACATGGTGCGGCAGAGCAAAAGACGCAGGCGCAGAGCTTGTTGATGATGAAGGACTCATTGTAAACAACACACCTGATGATGAAGGACTTGCAGCTTGCCGTGAACTTGGCGGAAAACTTGCATAAGATCTATTAGATTTCAAATAAATAAAAACTGAGCAGAGCATTGGATTTTCAAACACAAACACCATCCGGACAGAAGGGATAGATATCTTTTTTGTCCGGGTGGTGTTTTATTTTGAGCGAAAATATCTGCTTATTACTTTGAGGAAATATAGAAGAAATGAATATTAAGACAAAAAATCCTTGTTGATTTTAATATTTACGTGTCCTAAAATAGATAAAAATGAAATAAAGCAGGAAAGTGAGGGATGCCGGATGACGCGGGAGGAAGCGGAACAGTATTTATATTATGCGATGACAATTGGTGAACAGCTTCTTTGCTGCGGAGCAGAGGTTGGACGTGTGGAAGATACCATACGGCGGATCTGCCTGGCATATGGAGCCACCCGGGCAGATGTTTTTTCTATCACATCCAGTATTGTGACGACTATTTATGGAGAGGATTTCGGTATTTGCACCCAGACGCGGCGTGTGCCGGGAATGTCCAATGATCTGGGACGGCTGGATGACCTGAACCAGCTTTCCAGATACATCTGTGAGTATCGGCCGAAGCCGGAGGAGATCCAGAAGGGGCTGGAAAAGATCCGGGATAAACAAGGATATTCTTTTAAAACGCAGATTTTGATCTATGCTGTAATTTCAGGTTCTTTTTCCGTGTTTTTCGGAGGAGATGTCAACGATATGATTGCTTCTGCGCTGATTGGTATCGCTCTGAAGCTGTTTGAGGCTTTTGTAAAAAAAGGTGCATTAAACTCGCTGCTGACAGTGCTTCTTTGCTGCGGAGCCGGCGGAGTACTTTCCAATCTTACAGTTCTGATCGGGCTTGGACATCATGCGGATCTGATCAGTATCGGAAATATCATGCTTCTGATACCGGGAATTGCATTTACCAATTCATTGCGCGATATGTTTTCAGGAGATACCATTACAGGTTTGATCCGATGTATGGAGGCGCTTTTGCTGGCACTGGTCGTGGGCCTTGGTTTCACGGTGGCGAATCTGTTGTTTTAACCGAATCAGGGAAGTTCTCTTGAAGGTTACGAAAAGCAATAAGCAGTGAATGAGGAGTTTACATACTGTATCAATTGCGGAGTAGCGAAATGCAGCAGATAATGGGAGCATTTGATAGTAGTTATGATTTATTCAGGAGGAAAATATGCGGGAAATCATACAGCTGGTTGTATCCTTCACAGGATCCCTCGGCTTTGCGGCATTATTTAATATCCATGGAAAAAAACTCTGGTTTGCGGCATTGGGTGGATGTCTGTCCTGGGCTGTATATCTGGCAGTAGAGTTCATAACGCCAAGTCCGTATGTGTGCGGTTTCTGGTCAACAGTAGCTATTACTTTGTATGCAGAATGTATGGCAAGAATTCATAAAACGCCGGTAACTGTATTTCTGGTTTCCGCGACAATTCCGCTGATTCCGGGAGCAGCACTTTACCGGACAATGAACTGGATGTTGATGAAGGACTGGGCGAAATTCCAGAAAGACGGAATCTATACGATCCTTTTTGCGGTGAGCATGGCAGCAGGAATGACGCTGACAACCATTGCGTTCCGGATGGCGTGGCGGTGGATGTACAGGCAGAGGAGAATGTAATACAGTATCGAAATTCCCCGTTTACAAACCATCGGAAATGTGTTACGATTTTCCCATATGGAAAACTCATGGAAGAAGAGAGTACATGTGTACACCGTACTACAGGGAAATCCCCGGAGAACTTTTTAGATGTAGGCTGTGACGCAGTTGATGTCATAGATCTGCGGCAGAGTGAATGGTAAAGGTTCACTTTATGCAGGAGTTCCGAGACTGAGAGGGATGTGCAGGCGCAGATGGAAGATGGCTTCGGAGAGGCATTGCTGAACCGGTTTAAACGCGATAAGCGAAGTGCGAATGTCCGATTTAACGGACCCCGGCAGGCAGTGACAGGACCGCCTGTTATAGCGGAAGGGTATAGAGCTTGCTGTACCTGATGAGGTTTTTGCCGCGAGGCAGGAACGAAAAGAAGTGGTAACACGGGTAATAACTCGTCTTCTCATATCGTTATGGTATGAGAAGGCGTTTTTTATTTTTATATTTATGGAGGAAAGAAAAGATGGAAAAGCAGAGATATTATATCAGCACTGCCATTGCGTACACATCCGGTAAACCGCATATCGGAAATACCTATGAGGTCGTTCTTGCGGATGCGATCGCACGTTTTAAAAGACAGCAGGGTTATGACGTATATTTTCAGACAGGTACTGATGAGCATGGCCAGAAGATCGAGCTGAAGGCTGAGGAGGCTGGTGTTACACCAAAGGAATTCGTAGATAACGTTTCCGGTGAGATCAAACGCATCTGGGATCTGATGAACACATCCTATGATAAATTCATCCGTACAACAGATAAAGACCATGAAGAGCAGGTCAAAAAAATCTTCAAAAAAATGTATGCAAAGGGAGATATCTACAAGGGTCATTATGAAGGAATGTACTGTACACCATGTGAGTCCTTCTTCACAGAGTCCCAGCTTGTAGACGGCAAATGTCCGGACTGCGGACGTCCATGCGTACCTGCCAAGGAAGAGGCATATTTCTTCAAAATGAGTAAATATGCAGATAAGCTTATTGACTACATCAACACACATCCGGATTTCATCCAGCCGGAGTCCCGTAAAAACGAGATGATGAACAACTTCCTTCTTCCGGGACTTCAGGATCTCTGTGTATCCAGAACATCCTTTAAATGGGGAATCCCGGTAGATTTCGATCCGAAGCACGTTGTATATGTATGGCTGGATGCCCTGACAAACTATATCACAGGTATCGGCTATGACTGCGACGGAAACAGCAGCGATAAATTCAACAAATACTGGCCGGCAGATCTTCACCTGATCGGAAAAGATATCATTCGTTTCCATACCATTTACTGGCCGATCTTCCTGATGTCTCTGGATCTTCCGCTTCCGAAACAGGTATTCGGACATCCATGGCTGCTTCAGGGCGATGGAAAAATGAGTAAATCCAAAGGAAATGTAATCTATGCAGATGAGCTGGTTGAGTTCTTCGGTGTAGATGCTGTTCGTTATTTTGTACTCCACGAAATGCCATTTGAGAATGACGGTGTGATCACATGGGAGCTGATGGTTGAGAGACTGAATTCCGACCTTGCAAACACACTTGGAAATCTTGTAAACCGTACAATTTCCATGTCCAACAAATATTTTAACGGAGTCGTTGAGAATAAGAATGTTACTGAGCCGGTTGATGAGGATCTTAAGAGCTTCATCCTTCAGGTTCCGAAGAACGTTTCCGCAAAAATGGACAAGCTTCGTGTGGCAGATGCTATCACAGAGGTATTCTCTCTGTTTAAACGTTGCAACAAATATATCGACGAGACAATGCCATGGGCACTTGCAAAGGATGAGACAAAGCAGGATCGTCTTGCAACAGTTCTCTACAACCTGGTTGAGGGAATCTGCATCGGCGCATCTCTTCTGAAATCCTTTATGCCACGTACAACAGAGCGTATTCTTGTACAGCTCAACGCAAACGAGAGAACTCTTGAGGAGATGGAGCAGTTTGGTCTTTATCCTTCAGGAAACCGCGTAACCGACAAACCGGAAATCCTTTTTGCGAGACTTGACCTGAAAGAGGTTCTTGAGAAGGTTAAGAAGCTTCATCCGAAGAAAGAAGAGCCGAAAGAAGAGCCGAAGGAAGAGGTAGAAGAGGAGAAAACAGAGAATGTGATCGATATCGAGGCAAAGCCGGAGATCACTTTCGATGATTTTGAGAAGCTGCAGTTCCAGGTTGGTGAGATCATCGCCTGTGAGGAGGTTAAGAAATCCAGAAAACTTCTCTGCTCTCAGGTTAAGATCGGAAGCCAGGTTCGTCAGATCGTATCCGGAATCAAGGCTCATTATTCCGCAGAGGAAATGGTGGGCAAAAAGGTTATGGTCGTTACAAACCTGAAGCCTGCCAAGCTTGCCGGAATCCTCAGCGAGGGTATGATCCTCTGTGCAGAGGATGCAGACGGAAATCTTTCCCTGATGGTACCGGAGAAAGAGATGCCTGCAGGCGCTGAGATCTGCTAAGTATAGACAGATATGGAATTGAATCATTTTGATAAAAACGGCAATGCTGTTATGGTGGATGTGTCCGACAAACCGGTCACTCACCGTACGGCAACAGCCACGGGTTCCATTCAGGTAAGCCCGGAGATCATGGCCGCGGTAAAAAGCGGAAATGTGAAAAAGGGTGATGTACTTGGTGTGGCCCGTGTGGCAGGTATCATGGGTGTGAAGCGTACTTCTGAGCTGATCCCCATGTGCCATCCACTTCCCATCCAGAAGTGTTCTGTGGATTTTGAGACCGATGAGGATGCGGGAGTGATCCGTGTATTCTGCACGGTAAAAACAGAGGGAAAAACAGGCGTGGAGATGGAGGCGCTGACAGGTGTTCAGGTGGCGCTTCTTACCATTTATGACATGTGCAAGGCAATTGACAAGCATATGGTCATGTCTGATATCCATCTGGAAGAAAAAACAGGAGGCAAAAGCGGAGATTTCCGTTTTGAGGAAAAATAATGATAGACAGGTGCGGAAGAAATATTGATTATCTCAGGATTTCCGTAACTGACAGATGTAATTTGCGGTGTATTTATTGTATGCCGGAGGAGGGAGTGCAGCATGTGGAGCGCTCCCTCATTTTGCAGGAAGAGGAAATTTTGAGGATCTGCCGGGTGATGGCAGAGCTGGGTATCCGGAAGATCAAGCTGACCGGTGGGGAACCGCTTGTACGGCCGCGGATGCCTCAGCTGGTGGAAAAACTGAAAAATATGCCGGGGATCGAGAAGGTGACTCTGACTACAAATGGTGTGCTTCTGAAAGATCAGATGAGTGATTTTGCCCGGGCGGGGCTGGACGGATTGAATATCAGCCTGGATACGCTGGATGAGGCCTGCAGCAGGAGGATCACGCGGCGGGATGAACTGGGGCGGACGCTGGAAGGGATTTTGGAGGAAATGAAGTATCCGGAGATTTCACTGAAGATCAATTGTGTGCCTCTTGGGATCCCGGAGCAGGATCTTTGCCGGGTGGCGCTTTTGGCTAGGAATCACAGGGTGCATGTGCGGTTTATTGAGATGATGCCCATTGGGATGGGAAAAGAATTTCATGGGGTGTCGGAGGAGGAACTGCTTCGGATCCTTGGGGAAAAGCTTCCGCGGTTTTCGCCGTATGTTGGGGAGCCCCTTGGGAATGGACCGTGTCATTATTATGATGTGGATGGTTTTTCCGGAAAGATCGGGTTTATCAGCGCGGTGAGCCATAAGTTCTGTGGGGAGTGTAACCGGATCCGGCTGACTTCTCAGGGTTTTTTGAAGACCTGTCTGCAGTATGCGGCGGGAAGGGATCTTCGGGAGGTGATCCGCAGTGGTGGTTCGGATGAGGTGCTGAAGGCTGTGATCCTGGAGGCTCTGGCGGAGAAACCGGACGGGCATGCTTTTGGCGGAGGTCTGAAGAAACAGAAGGATGATAAGACGGAGAAGCTTTGTATGGCTCAGATCGGAGGTTGAGTGATGAAGAGAGTTGCTGTGATCACTTCTAGTGATAAGGGGTACAGAGGAGAGCGGGAGGATCTTAGTGGTCCTGCTGTGAAGGAGATTATGGAGGCGGCCGGGTATGAGGTTGTTTCTGTGGATGTTTTGCCGGATGACCGTGGGATGCTTGGGAGCCGGATGGCTGAGATCGCAGATCTGGGGCTTGCGGAGCTGATCCTGACTACGGGTGGTACCGGGTTTTCTCAGAGGGATGTGACACCGGAGGCTACGGAGGATGTGATCGAGCGGCGTGTGCCGGGGATTCCGGAGGCGATGCGGGCGTTTAGTCTGACGATCACGAAGCGGGCGATGCTGAGCCGGGCTACGGCCGGGATCCGGAAGGGGACGTTGATCGTTAATCTGCCGGGGAGCCCTAAGGCTGTCAGGGAGTGCCTGGAGGTTATTATTGAGGCGTTGGGGCATGGGATTGAGATTTTGACCGGCGATGCTGGAGAATGCGGACGGTAGTGTGTGGTGTATACTTAGACTAACGAACGGACGCCCAACGGAGGCAGGGCCAGTACGGTGACACGCTGCGCGGCCTGTTCGGCTGCGTCGCTGATTTGCTGCCATTCGCGCCAACTCGCCTGCGGCTCAAACAGGGCGCTCGGTGGCAGCAGCTATACTCGCCTCTCGACGGCCGCTCCGCTAACGTCACCGTACTGGCCCTGCCTCCGTTGGGCTGGTTGTTGAAGGCGGTAGGTTTTGGAAATCAATATTGCTGGTGTGATATATAGGAATAAATTTGGTAACGATGTGTGATTAATAGAAGGATGATATAAGTAACTAAATATATCGTAAAAAGATATTAAATGTGTTTAAATATACTTATGGAGGTATATTATGAACACATCAAATATCACAAATTATAAACCAAAAGATTTTGCTGAATTATTAGGTGTTTCTGTAAAAACGCTTCAGAGATGGGACAGAGAGGGAATCTTAAAAGCAAACCGAACTCCAACAGACAGGCGTTATTACACATATGACCAGTATCTTCAATTTAAAGGTATAAATATAGAACATGATAAACGAAAAGTTGTTATTTATGCAAGAGTATCTACCAAAAACCAAAGGGATGACTTCAAAATCAGACAGCATTTCTGCGTCAGTTCTGTAATGCCAGAGGAATGATCGTAGACCAGTGCATTGAAGACTATGGAAGCGGACTTAATTATAACCGCAAGAAATGGAATGGATTACTGGACGAAGTCATGGAGCAGAAGGTCAAAACCATAGTGATCACGCATAAAGACAGATTTATCCGTTTTGGATACGACTGGTTTGAAAGATTCTGCATGAGATTCCACACAACGATACTGGTGGTGAACAATGAAGAACTGTCACCACAGGAAGAACTTGTACAGGATATTATTTCCATCCTTCATGTGTTTTCCTGTAGATTATATGGACTTCGTAAGTATAAAAAACAGATAGAAAAGGATGAGGAGATTGCTGAAGAGCTTCAAGACAGAGATCAATCCTACAGAAGAGCAGAAGATCAAAATACATAAGACAATCGGCACATGCAGATATATTTATAATTTCTACCTGTTTCATAATAAAGAACGTTATGATGCCGGTGAAAGATTTATGAGCGGAAAGTCGTTCAGTGTATGGCTGAACAATGAATACCTTCCAAGGCATCCGGAATATTTCTGGATCAGAGAAGTCAGTTCCAAATCGGTAAAGAATGCAATCGAAAATGCCTGTACCGCT
>NZ_JBCLNI010000041.1:0-19654 GCF_039062885.1 Blautia sp. 2227st1_G12_2227SCRN_220401
GCTCTGAATGATGTGATCAACGCTTTAAACAGCGTAGCCGGTGGAATGACTGGCGTGGACGGTTCTTACATGAGCAGCTATTCTGATCAGGTTTCACAGCTTGCAGCTGGTGTATCCGGTCAGCTCTCTTCTACTCAGGAAAATCTGAATGCTGTTGCTTCCAAGCTTAACGAAGCAGCTTCCGGACTGAGTCAGATCTCCGGAGGACTGACTCAGGGTGCCGGCACACTTTCTGAGGGTGCCACAACCATGACAGATGGTGCAAACCAGATGAGTGCAGGTGCAACAACCATGAGCGCAGGTGCAGAGCATTTATCTGCAGCTACAAGTCAGCTTCCTACAGATCTGATCGCTCAGCTTTCTGCAGGTGTTACCCAGCTGTACCAAGGGGCACAGGCTGTAAACACAGGAACCAAGAATGTTTCCGCAGGACTTCAGTCTCTGGAAGACGGCACTGCCAAAGCCTTCCCGGCAGCAGCAGCAGGAATCAAAGCTCTGAACGATGGATTTGACCAACTGACATCTTATGATAAGCAGCTCAATGACGGTGCAAAAAATCTGAAAACAGCCGGCAAACAGATCACTGACGCACTTCCGGATATCAAATCCGGTGCAGGTCAGCTGGCAGATGGTTCTAAGGCACTGACAAATGGAATCACAACTTACACCGATGGTATTGCAAAGCTTTCCGAAAACAGTGCTGCTCTTACAGACGGCACCAAGAAACTGGCAACAGGAGCCAATGCTCTTTCCAGCGGTGCTGCTACTCTTGCAGATGGAACAAAAGCATTAGCCGATGGTTCCGGAACACTGACAACCGGAATCACAACCTACACCGATGGTGTTGCTAAGCTTTCCGAAAACAGCTCCGCTCTTACAGACGGTACCAAAAAGCTCTCAACAGGAGCCAAAACCCTTTCCAGCGGTGCTACTACTCTTGCAAACGGAACTAAGACATTAGCAAACGGTACCTCAACACTTCTCAGCGGTACCGAGAAGCTTGTAAGCAACAACAGCACACTTAACAATGGTGCAAAACAGCTTGCAGATGGCGCTGCCCAGATCCAGAGCGGTTCCTCTCAGTTGTATGATGGATCCAAGAAGCTTGGAAGCGGTATGAAAGAACTGAAAGACGGTTCCAAGACACTGACCACAAGCCTCAGCGATGGAGCTACCACTGTAAAAGACAATTCAGCAAGTAATGAAACGATCAAAATGTTCGCAACTCCTGTTGTGAACGATGAAACAAAACTTACCGATGTCCCGAATAACGGACACGCAATGGCACCTTACATGATGTCTGTAGGCCTCTGGGTCGGCGCACTGGCATTCTGCCTGATGTATCCTCTGGCTCAGTATAAGGGCAAACTGAAATCCGGTTTCGCATGGTGGGCAAGCAAGGCTTCCGTCCTTTATCCGGTAGCGATCCTTCAGGGAATCTGCCTGATCCTGCTGTTACGTGCATTTAACGGATTCACACCTGCAGAGATGGGCAAAACCGTACTCTTCGCCTGCCTGACATCAATGACCTTTACCTCTATCATGTACTTCTTCAACATTACTCTTGGTAAAGTAGGAAGCTTCCTGATGCTGGTATTCATGGTCGTTCAGCTTGCAGGATCTGCCGGAACTTATCCGGTTGAGGTTTCACCTTCATTCGTTGCAAAGATCCATGCATACGTTCCGTTTACTTATACGGTCGACGCATTCCGTGCAACGATCAGCGGTGGCCGGAGCATTACCACTTCTATTATTGTAATGGTTGCACTGTTAGTGATCTTCACGATCCTGACGATCCTTCAGTTCAATCACATGACCAAGAGAAAGAAAGCAGAAAAAGTTGTTCTCTTCGACTGGCTGGAAGAAAGAGGTCTTGCATAATACTTAGTTACTGACAGAAGCTCCCCCGAACCTTCTGTTAGATATAGAAAAATTAAAACTGTACAGTTGCTCAGATGAGCTTCTGTACAGTTTTTTTTATGTTGTCTCCACCAATTCTCCACGCTACAATTATAGCAGCTACAGAAAATCAAGCGGATAAAAGCATCCTCATTTGGTTAGATCTGATCAGGTAAATCCCTGCACAGTTACGCAAATCAAGCCGCGACAATTACAGTGACTTACCTGCAACATAAAATTCACGCATACATAAGAGACTTACATGCAACAAAAAATTCACGCATACATAAGGAAGAAATCTATGAAAAAGAGAACAACCCAACTGCTATCCCTTATGATCTCCGCTGCCATGATCGCCAGTACACCGTGCCTGATCTATGCAGCAGATTTCAGTTCAGAAACACTCCTGTCAGATTCAGAAGAAGCGGCAATATGACTTCTCAGATCTACTCACAAACCGGAGCTCTTTCTGACTGCAAGCCTGCGGTTTTCAATGAAAAAGCAACCTGGTATGCATCTAATCCACTGACCGCAAAAACAGACGGAATCATCACCTATGCTACCCATTTACCGTCTTCAGGGTAAAACCTGGAAAGCTATCGGCAATACAAAAAATACAACCTACACCGATAAAAAGCCAGGCACCGCAACCAAATACCGTATCCGTGCATACCGCATCACAAACGGTAAAAAAATATACGGACCTTATTCATCTGTAAGGACCGTAAAATAATAGCAACATAAAAACACCCCGGAAAATCCTGATCTGTGTGGTGTCTCCGAATATCTGATCATCAAACGGATATTCGGAGATCACCTTATTGTTTGCGGATCTCCGAGGTGTTTTTATTTATTTTCTTAATATTTTATTTTTCCGCCTCAGCTGTTGGTGTTGCTGTGGCTTCTGTCTCTGTTTCACCGTTTACCATGGTTTCATATGCATTGAACATTTCTTTTACTGTCATTTTGTTTACAAGAAATACCTTGTCTCCAACGACAGCTGCATAATAGTTTGTGTCATATGTGTAGAAGGTAACGGTTGTCTGGTTCTTGTCAGAGTCTGTGAATACAGCGGTCATCTCCGGGTCTGCAGCTGGTGTATAAACGTCTGTCAGTCTCTTCTGTCCTGCCATGTTTATCAGCTTGTTGTAGAAGGTGGTAAAGGTTGTACTTTCTATTTCCTTACCATCTAGCTGATAGGTTGTTGTTTCTTTTTCGTTTCCGTCATCATCTGTGGATGTTTCACGTGAAACATTTACAGTACTTGTTGTTTCACCGTAAGTAACCTGGAGCTGATCCAGATTTTTTACAGACAGATAATTGACGATCAGTGACCAGAGATCTGACGGCGTCTTGTCAATAACTGCACTCAGTGTATCCGTTGACATTGTATAGATCTGTTTGTTATCTACCGTTACATATCTGCTGCCATCTCCTGCCTCATCGCCAACGTAAATGACAAGCTGTTTATCCACTGTGGTTGTCTTGCTGTCTGCATCTTCTGAGCTGCTGTCCGTGTCAGCGCTGTCGCCACTCTCAGAATTGCTCTCAGAGGCCGTAGAATCGTTTTTTCCGGATTCTGTACTGTCTGTGCTGTCATTCTTCACCTCTTCCTGATAATCCACTGTAATCGTCGCATAGGGCTTATCAAGACCATACTGGGAAAGATCCTCTGCATTGTAGTTTACAAACTGGTCAAATGCAAAGCTTCCAAGTCCGGAGGTTACGTTTCCTGCTGCCGTTGTATCGGCAGACTCTTTATCGCTGCTTCCGTCACCGGAAACATCCCATGTAGCTCCGTCGGAATTTTCTTCCAGGACATAGGAATCTTTATCCTCGCTGACCTGGACCTTTTTCACTGTGGAAGAATCAATTGTTGGGAAATCTTCTCCCTGTGCATAATCGTAAAGGGAATTCATAAACGGAGACACTGTGTCCGCTGCCACTACATATACCGTGCTGTCATCATCATCCTTGGAAATGTAATACTGATTCGTAGACGTATTCTCATCTCCGATGTTGAGCTTCGTTGTCCCATCAGCGGTATCAACGGTTACTGTGTTAGATGGAGAATCCAGCCCGTATTCCGTAAGATCCTCCACATCCTCCAGGACTCTGTCCGCTTCCACCTTTTTGATGGCGGAAGCTGCGGAATCCAGAGTTGTCTGATTTACAGGAAAAGCAGTCTCATCCTTTTTCACCCAGGAATCATCTTTTTTCTCAAAGGTCACTTCCTTCTTGTCTACGATAAATTCCAGAGATTTAATGTCATCCGTTTTCACGGAAAACACTTCTGTTTTGCTTTCCTCTTCGCTGCTCTCTGTCTTTTCTTCTTTGGATACGTAGGTGTTCAGTCCCACATAAACGCCGCCGAGAACTGCCAGAACAACAACTGCTGAAACAAGTTTGGTCGATTTTTTCATTATGCTTTTCTCCTCTTAAGCCAGATCAGAAATCCTGCAACAAGGAACACTCCCGGGATCAGACCAATGGTACAGATCTTCCAGAAGGCTGCAGCATAATCGGTTACTGTCAGGCTTGTGGACTCAAGGCTCTTGGATGGAATAGAAACGGAATTACTGTCGTCTGTGCTGGTCATCCAGTTTAAGGACTCCAGAAGGAGCTTTTCATTTCCGCCGGATACCATCTGGTTTATCTGGCTCTCCATCAGATTTGCTGTGGAGTAGTAAACGATCTGTGTTTCCTTATCATCATCCAGTTTCTCAGTGATGGCAACACCAAGATCAAACGGTCCGTCTACATCTCCGTCTTCCTTTTCGATATTGCTGCTCTGCATATTTGTTTTGGAGTAAGCCTTGTCAGAGGTTGTCAGGATACTGTCGATGGTTACGGTATCTCTTACATCATCTGTTTTCTGAATGCCCTGCGCATACGGTGCCAGTACATAGGAGCCTGCAGAAGCTGTCTCAGAGCTTGCATCTGTGCTGTTGACTGTTGGTACAAGATAATATGGCATCTGCATTCCATAATGCTGATTATCACCCTCAAATACGATTCCCTCGGCACACTTTACACCATAGTTTTCAAGAACCGCATCAAAGTTCGGCAGATCATCCTGTGTATAATCCGAGAAGATCATAGCTTTTCCGCCTGCCTCCAGATAATCCAGGAGCTCTGTTTTTTCTTCCTCGGAAATATCACTGGTCGGAGATACGATCATCAGGCAGTCTGCATCATCCGGAACCTTTCCCTCTGTGAGAAGGTTCAGCTCCTTGATATCAATGTTTGCTTTCTGGATATCTTCTTTAAAGCTGGAATCCAGATCTTTTTCTCCGTGTCCGGATAAGGTGTACATGATCGGAAGATCCTCGGATGTTACATAACCGATCGCACTTGTGATCTGTCCTTCTCCATCAAATCCGGTAGTAGTCTGCTGCCAGGTATTATAGTCTACTGAAGAGGAATACATATCGTTGTAATTGATAACCTTGTTTCTGTCGCCGCAGACTACGATCAGGCTGTTTGACGCAAGATCATCGGTTGTATATTCCGATGCAAATTTCGGATTTACAACAGGGTCTTTCACCTCAACTTTAATATGCTTGGACTCATCTTTATAACGTGAAAGCAGATTGGAGATCGTGTCGTCCTCAGAACCGCTTGCCGCGATCTGATAAATGGTAACATCCTTATCCAGTGCCTTCAGTACCTTCTTTGTTTCATCACCGATGGTGTAAAGCTTGGATGAGCTTACATCCAGCTGTGAATATTTGGATGGGATCGCCCCGACGATCATATTGATCACAACCACGATCACGATAAAGACAGCTGCCATAGCCATGCTGTAGGAACCATTTTTGATATGTTTTTTGCTGATGGTGCCTACCAGCTTTTTCGGATCCGGTTTATGTTTCTTTTTGCCGGAGTCCTGTGCTGTCTCCGGTACGGCTGCCTCGCCTTTATTTTTCTTAAATTTCTCACTGAATTTCATTTCCCTTCACCCCCTAGTTCCAGCGTCTCTTCTGAATGGACTGCATGGTAAGGAACAGGCAGATCGCAATAACAGAAATAAAATAAACGATTCCTGTCACGTCAAACACGCCGTTTGTAAAATTATCATAATGTCCGCTCAGGTTAAATACGTTCAGTACCTTCTGGATACCACCCTGGAAAATACTGGATTTTACAACGTATACGATCACAAGGGCAATCTCTCCCACAGCTCCGATCACTACAGAGATCAGGACATTTTTGATCATGGTATAAATGATGATAGCGATCGCCACGATCAGAAGTCCGAATGCCACTGCGGTTGACATGGAGGTCTGTGAAAAGAATGAGGAAATTCCGTTCATCATATAGAAGGCGAACAGGAATACAAAAGTAAGTACTGCTGCAATTACCTGGCTTTCTGTAAGTGCTGACATAAATACACCGATCGCCAGATTTGCGCATCCCAGAAGGAAAAATCCCAGGATCCCGGTGTATGCGGAAGCATAGGAAATCGTTCCGAACTTACTCATGATCAGAGGATAAACGCACATGATCACGACCGGAATGGCAAACACAGCTACCAGTGCAAGATATTTTCCAAATACGATATCCCATACAGACACCGGTGCGGTCAAAAGAAGCTGATCCGTTTTCTGCTTGCGCTCTTCTGCAAGTACACGCATGGAAAGGATTGGCACACCGATCAGGAACACAAAGGTCAGTGCGCTTAAGGTAGTTTCAAATTTTGAATAGCCGCCTGAAAGCTGATATGCGGAAAAATAAATTCCGGTCAGCACCAGGACAAAAAATATGAAGAGATATCCAACCATGGAGGTCAGATAGCTTTTCAGTTCTCTTTTAAAAATCGCTGTCATGACTGATCCCCCTCTTTCTCATCAGAAGCCTTCTCTGGTTCCCCGTTTTTTTCTTCCTGAGTTTTTTCTTCTTCCGATGATCTGTCTTCTACCGGTTTCCACTGTGAGCTTTCCGGTTTTCCGGCGGATTTTTTCTCTCCTTCGGTAAGCTCAAGGAATACATCCTCAAGGGAAACTCTCTTAACCTGCATCTCGTAGATCGGACAGTTCGCTTTTGCCATAGCGTAGAAGACTTTTTCACGGATATCCACATTTTCCTGAATGGAAAGTTTTGTTTTCCACAATTTCTCATCGCTGTCATAGGACATTTCCACCCCGGTTACGCCTTCGATCGTTTCCAGAGCTTTTCGAATCGTGTCTTTCTCGCCTTTTACCTTCATAAGGAGGCTGTTGGAGCCTGCTGCCAGACGTTCCAGATTATCCGGTGTATCGCTGGCTACCAGCTTTCCATGGGAAATGATCAGAACATAATCACACACTGCTCTTACCTCGGAAAGGATATGGGAGCTTAGGATAACCGTGTGCTTCTGCTTCAGGCCTTTGATCAGGTCACGGATCTCGATGATCTGCTTCGGGTCAAGTCCTACTGTCGGCTCATCCAGGATGATCACCTCCGGATATCCCAGGATTGCCTGTGCAAGGCCCACCCTCTGGCGATAACCTTTGGAAAGGTTTTTGATCAGACGGTCTTTCATGTCTGTGATCTTTACCATATCCATGACTTCTTTTATCTGCTTGTCTTTTTGGTTTCTTGGGATTTTTTTCAGATCAGCCGCAAATTTCATGTACTCAAGAACAGTCATATCAAAATAGAGCGGCGGCATTTCCGGCAGATAGCCGATACATTTCTTGGCTGCCTCCGGTTCCTCCAGAATATCATGACCATCGATCATCACTTTTCCTTCTGTGGAAGCAATGTATCCTGTGATCATGTTCATAGTTGTTGATTTTCCTGCACCGTTGGGGCCCAGGAATCCGTAAATTTTCCCCTTTTCGATCTGAAAGGAAAGATGGTCAACTGCAGTATGATCGCCATACTTTTTGACCAGATTACTTACTTCGATCACTTTACTCTCCTCCTTTTATTCTCAGGGAAATACTTTTTTTAATTATCGATTTCCCATTTTATAAGATGCCAGAGGCAAAAGGTCCTGAAACTGAAGCCCTTGACTCTGGCGTCTTTTCAACACCAATAGAAAATGCCCCTGGATGAAACAGAGAATGGGGGAATCCAGGGGCATCTCTATCGGATTATAGTGTAAAAGTAATTTGTGATAAAAGTAGGATAAATTTGTGATAATTTTGTGAAACTCCCGGACAAAAAAATCTCCTGTCGGACAAATTTTGCCTTTGTTCGACAGGAGGTATCTTATGCCAGTGGCTCTCTGAGCGGTGTTCCGGCTTTTCTCGGATATTTGCCCGGGGTGTTCTTTACCTTCTCGATAATGACCAGGGAGCGGCCGATCTCGGAGCCCGGAAGGTCAAAGTACTGAATATCCCTGATCTTTCCACCAAGGATCTTTACTGCTTTCTCTGCTGCTTCTGCTTCTTCCTTTACAGAACCGGATTTATAGGAGACAAAAAGCCCTCCGACTTTTACATACGGGAGACAGTATTCAGACAGGGTTGCAAGTCCGGATACTGCTCTGGATACGCAGAGATCATATTTTTCTCTGTAGGCTTTGTTTTTTGCATATTCTTCAGCTCTTCCGTGAATGGCGGAAATCCCCTCCAGGCCCAGGAGCGCAAAGGTTTCTTCCAGGAATTTTACTCTTTTATTGAGGGAGTCCAGAAGGCAGGCTTCCACCTCCGGGAAGGCAATCTTCAGGGGAACACCCGGGAATCCGGCGCCGGTTCCGATGTCCATAACGGTTTTTATCTTACCCATATCTACAGCCTTGACGCAGCAGAGGCTGTCCAGGAAATGTTTCACGAGAACCTCGTCAAATTCTGTGATACCGGTGAGGTTCATGACTTTGTTTTTTTCTACAAGATATTCGTAGAATCGGATAAACTGGTTTTTCTGCGTGTCACTGAGTGTGATCCCAAGCTCCTCGCAGCCTTTTTCCAGGATTTCTAAATTGTACATGCAGCTTCCTCTCTTATTTTCTGTGTTTTATTGTTATTCGTTGTATTATCCGTGTTTATGTCCGGATCTGCTTTCCAGATATACAAGAAGCACGGAAATGTCAGCCGGGGATACACCGGAGATACGGGACGCCTGGCCGATGGACACCGGTCTGTAGGCTTCCAGCTTCTGGCGTGCCTCAATGCGGAGGCTTCCTACATCTTCGTAATCAATGTCTTCCGGAAGCTTTTTCTGCTCCAGTTTCTTAAACTGCTCTACCTGCTTCATCTGGCGGCGGATGTAGCCATCATATTTGATGTTGATCTCTACCTGCTCACATACATCTTCCGGAAGCTCCGGTCTTTCTTTATCGATGGGTGCAAGCACCTTATAGTTAAGCTCCGGCCGACGAATCAGCTCTGCAATGGTGGTTCCGGATTTCAGAAGAGTACTGTTCAGAGATTCCAGAAGGCTCTGTACCTCTGCAGAACCACCTACGGTTGCATGTTCCACTCTCTCGATCTCTTCCTGGATCCGGCGCTCTTTTTCCTGTAATTTATGGTATGTCTCATCATCGATCAGGCCGACCTCCCAGCCTTTTTTGCGAAGACGAAGATCTGCGTTGTCCTGGCGGAGGAGCAGACGGTACTCAGCACGGCTTGTCATCATTCGGTACGGCTCATGGTTCTCCTTTGTTACCAGATCATCGATGAGAACGCCAATATATGCCTCTGAGCGGTCCAAAATCAGCTGTTCCCGGCCTTTTACCTCCATAGCTGCATTAATTCCCGCTATGAGGCCCTGAGCGGCTGCTTCCTCATATCCGGAGCTTCCGTTAAACTGTCCGCCGCTGAAAAGGCCCTTGATCTTTTTGAATTCCAGTGTGGGATAGAGCTGGCGCGGATTGATGCAGTCATACTCAATAGCGTAAGCATTTTTTACGATCCTGGCGTTCTCCAGACCCGGTACGGAATGGTACATCTCGTACTGAACATCCTCCGGCAGGGAGCTGGACATTCCGCCGATGTACATTTCATTTGTGTAAAGACCTTCCGGTTCAATAAATACCTGATGGCGTTTTTTGTCTGCAAAACGAACTACTTTATCCTCAATGGACGGACAGTAACGTGGTCCGGTTCCTTCGATCATTCCGGAATAAAGGGGGGATCTGTCCAGATTTGCACGGATGATCTCGTGTGTTTTTTCGTTTGTATAGGTCAGCCAGCAGGATTTCTGCTCGATCTGTACAGATTCCGGGTCTGTGGAAAAAGAGAACGGTACGACTCTTTCATCTCCGAACTGCTCTTCCATCTTAGAATAATCAATGGTGTTTCCGGCGATTCTGGCCGGAGTTCCTGTTTTGAAGCGGAACATTTCGATCCCCAGCTTTTTCAGGGAATCCGTAAGGTAATTGGCTGCCTGAAGGCCGTTCGGTCCTGTATAGTTGCTGACGTCGCCGTAAATGCAGCGGGCCTTGAGGTAGGTTCCTGTACAGAGGACTACAGCTTTTGCGTGGTAGGTAGCTCCTGAGAAGGTTTTTACACCGGTGATGTGCCCGTCTTCTACCAGAAGCTCGGTCACTTCACCCTGGCGGATGGTTAAGTTCTCTGTATTTTCCAGTGTCTTTCTCATTTCTGTGCTGTAGGCCTGTTTATCGGCCTGTGCACGAAGGGAATGGACTGCAGGGCCTTTGGACTGGTTGAGCATTTTGGACTGGATGAAGGTTTTGTCTATGTTTTTACCCATTTCCCCACCGAGAGCATCCAGCTCACGGACGAGATGGCCTTTGGAGCTGCCGCCTACATTGGGGTTGCAGGGCATAAGGGCGATGCTGTCTACGCTGACTGTGAACATGACTGTGTTGAGCCCTAAGCGGGCGCATGCCAGTGATGCTTCGCAGCCTGCGTGACCGGCGCCTACTACTATGATGTCGAAAAACTGTTCCAGATTTTTCATGCTTTTTCTCCTTTATTTTTTCTCTTATTCTTTTTCTTTATTTTTCTTTGTGATTTTCTTTTTCTTTGTTTATTGTGTGGTTGGTTTTTGGTTTTATTTTTACTTTCTTGCTTGGCAGAAGGCCTGGTTTTTTTGCTTTGGGAAGCTGTGGAAAACCGCAAAGGGGCCGTAAAGCCACGGCCCCTCTGCACACCCCTCGGGCTTTTTTTAGGAGTTCTTGGGTTGTGGTGTGGGGTACGGTGTTGACTTTTGTCTGTATGCTTCGGTATTGGATGCGGAACGTTGTGCCGAGGAGGTTGCAGTGGAACTGTAATGAGGTTCTCGACGTGCGATGCACGTCTGCGGAATTCTGCAGTCCATGTGGCGTACAGCCGGGAGCCGCAATCTATGCGGCATATGCAGCCGAGGTTCCACAACCCATGCGGCATATACAGCCGGAGTTCCGCAATCTATGCGGTATATACGGCGGGGTCTCCGCAATCTATATTATGCAACAATATATCCTACAGAAATATACAAAGTTCCGTTTGATATATTTCGGCTCAGTGTCGAATTGCCGATACAGAAGCATACAGACACAAGTTAGTTTCTTTCAGCATTCCACAATCGCTGCACTATATAAAAAAGGCCCAGGGGTGTGCAGAGGGGCGCGGCCTTGTGCCCCTTTGCGGTTTTCTCACATTCCAATGTGATCTACCCTCTGCGGGCTTCCGCAGTCCATGTGGCATACAGCAGGGAGCCGCAATCTATGCGGTTATACGACCGGAGTTCCGCAATCCATGCGGCATATACGGCCGGGATTCCGCAATCCATGCGGGCATTCGGCCGGGGCCTCCGCAGCCCATGCGGTTATTATTTCCCCATACAAAATTTAGAAAATATCTCATTAACAAGGTCTTCCCCAAGTGATTCTCCCAGAATCCGTCCCAGACTTTCGTATGCATCTGTCAGGTCTATGGAATAAAAATCCTCCGGCATTCCGCTTTCTATGCTATTTTCTACCAGAGAAAGACTTTCCCGTGCTTTTAAAAGCTCCTGTCTGTGGCGTTCATTGGTGATGTAGACTTCATCATTGAAATCAATCTCCCCACTGAAGAACATTTCCCGGATTTTTTCTTCCAGGTCTGTGATCCCGGTTTCTTCTTTTGCGGAGATTGGGATCACCGGCTGGTTTATTCTGCTCTTTAAATCCTCTATATCTATAGCAGATTCAAGGTCTGTCTTGCTGTAGAGGACAATTGTCTTTTTCTCTTGCAAAATTTTTATGATCTCTTCGTCGTTTTCATCTAACGGTACGGAGGAATCTACGACATAGAGGATCAGGTCTGCGTCTGCTGCCATTTCTTTGGCTTTGGATACGCCGATTTTCTCTACGATGTCTTCTGTCTGGCGGATTCCGGCTGTGTCAGCGATCTTTAATGTGATCCCATGCAGGTTGATATACTCTTCCAGTACGTCTCTGGTGGTTCCTGCGATATCGGTCACGATGGCTCTGTCCTCTCCCAGAAGCAGGTTCAGCAGAGAAGATTTCCCTGCGTTCGGCTTACCCAGGATCACGGTCCGGATACCTTCCTGTATGATCTTTCCGTCTCCGGCTGTTTTTAACAGGTTCTGTATTTTTTCTTTTTCTTCTGCTACGATCTGTTCTAATTCTTCCGAATATCCTGTCAGATCATAGTGCTCCGGATCGTCTAATGCCGATTCAATGTACGCTATATGGTACAGTAGTTTTTCTCTGATCTGTTGTACAGTATTTCGGACTGAACCTTTTAATTGTCCTACAGAATTCTTTAATGAGTACTCATTTTTGGACTGTATCACGTCCATAACGGCCTCAGCCTGTGAAAGATCGATCCTTCCATTGAGGAATGCACGCTTGGTAAATTCTCCCGGCTCGGCAATAATGGCTCCGTTTTTCAACACAGTTTCCAGTACCTTTTTCATGGCTAAAACGCCGCCGTGGCAGTCGATTTCTATGGTATCTTCTCCTGTGTATGTCCGTGGTCCGCGCATGGCCATGACCAGCACTTCGTCTACCATTTCTTCGTTATCATAAATATATCCATAATGGATGGTGTGGCTTGGGACGTTTTTCAGAGATTTTTTTCCACCCTTGGAACGGTATACTCCGGATGCGATCTCAAAAGCCTCCGGGCCACTGATCCTGACGATCCCGATTCCCGATGCGCTCATGGCTGTGGAAATCGCAGCAATCGTTGTCTCTTCCATTTTTCACTCTCCTTTGTCAAACGGATAAAAGCATCCGCTATATCACACTGCAGCTGATCGCTGCCATGCCGTTTATCCTGGTCCAGCGGATAAAAGCATCCGGTTAAACGCAAAAATGTTACTCCGGAAAAGCTTTTTACACGCAAAAAACACGTGTTATTCACGCTTTCACCTAGAATAACATCTTCTGTCAGTTTCCATATTTATAATGCTAGAGCGTGTTTGAAAAAGGCTTTCTGCAAGATGTGCGTCACAATTTGTGGGAGATTTTGTCCGGATGAAGGCGCCGTAGCGGGCTACGGCAACTGAATTCGGGCAAAATATACCGCAAAGTGGGGCGTGCAGATTGCGGGAATGATTTTTCAAATACGCTCTAATCTCTGCATTCCGGATGTCCGCTGCAGAAATATCTTTTGTTATTTGCTCTTCAATGATTATAAAGAATTGTTGCGGAGATTGCAATGATAATTTTTAATTTTCAGTTCCATACAAAAAAGCCGTACCCACGGAGCTTACGCTCCGGGATACGGCTTATAGCTTTACCGGTGGATCATCAATTATTGCGTTTCAGTTTTACTACTACATGCCTGTAAGGTTCTTCTCCCTCACTGACTGTCTCTACATAGCGGTTGCCCTGCAGAGATGCATGGATGATCCTTCTTTCGTACGGATTCATCGGTTCCAGAACTACCGGTTTTCTGGTTTTCTTTACCTTGAAGGCGATTCCTCTTGCAAGGTTCTCCAGAGTTTCCTTACGACGGCGTCTGTAGTCCTCGGTATCGAGTTTTACACGAATGTAGGTAGACTCGCCTTTGTTTACCACAAGGCTTGTCAGATACTGAAGAGAATCCAGTGTCTGGCCTCTTTTTCCGATGAGGATACCCATATCCTCACCTTCAAAATCCACATCCAGAGAACCGTCTGCAGTGTTGTATTTCGATGTGATCTCCACTTCTCCAAGATCCATGGAGCCGAATACGTCACGAAGAAATACGACTGCTCTCTCCTCAACCTCTCTGATCTTCTCCGGATCGCTGAGGATCTCTATCGGTCTGCCCTGCTTCGGTGCTCTCTCACGTGTTTCCTTCGGCTGACGCTCCTTTGGAGCTCTTGGCTGTTTCTCACGTGCAGGCTTTGCTTTGCCCTGGAAATCCCTTGCAGGTCTTTCCTTTGGTGCTGCTGCCTTTGCAGGTGCTTCTTCGGATGCCTTCTCCACCTGTACAGCTTCTTTCTTCACCGGCTTCTTCTCCTCTGCAGGAGCTGCTTTCGGTGCAGATTCTTTCTTTACATCCGGAGTAAAAGGCTTTTCTAATTTCTTCTCTTCTTTGATAGCGTCCAGTTTCACGGACTCTACCAGTTCATCGATTTCCTGCATATCAGAAACTGGCTCGATTCTGCGAACTTTGATCACGGCAGGTTTGCTGCCGATTCCGAAGAATCCGGAGCTGCCTTCACTGATAACCTGAATATCAAGCTGGTCACTGGAAGTTCCAAGCTCAAGACACGCTTTTGTGATAGCTTCATTCTTTGTTTTTGCTGAAAACTGAATGTAATCCTCCATTACGAACCCCTCCGTTCCTGATTATTTCTTCTTATTTCTCTCATCAAAGTCTCTTACGAGATTTGCTTTAGCTGTGATGCTGCCCGGTTTTGCACTTCTTGCCTTCTCATAAGCAGTATCAACCTTCTGTGCTCTGTCTGAAGCACCATTGTTTCCGCTGTTGCCCTTATTGATCACAGGTTTATTGATATTCTTGGCGGACTGATGAGCCTGATTGGTGATCTTCTGCGGCGGAAGTCCTTCCTTCGCACGCTTCGCTTCGATCTTCTTCATATTCTCATTAACCAAATCATCAATGTTCATCTTATCAAGATGACGATTGATTGCAAACTGCTGGGCACTTCGAACGACAGCACTGGCGATCCAGTAGATACCAAGACCAACCGGGAATGTGAAACAGAAGAATGCAGACATCAGAGGCATGACCATGTTCATGGTTTTCATGGAGTTTGCCATTGCGCTGGCCTGATCATTTCCGTCTGCCGGCTGTGTTGCAGCCTGTGGCATAAGCTTCAGGTTCAGCATCTGAGTTGCCCATGCAAGAACCGGGATCAGAAGTGCTACGATCGCAAGTAACAGAGAACCATGATTTTTGAAGAATTCCATGATATAGTACAGCGGCTGGTCTGCGATATTCAGTCCACAGAAGCCCTGCATCTTGGAAATATTGCCGGATGCTTTTGTGATCGCATCAGAAAATCCTGAAAACTGATTCATCTGTGCCAGCTCTTTCCACTGGGAAGGAGAAAGTGCATACAGAAAATCAACAATCGAGTTACTTGTAGCATTTCCGGCACTGTCCATAACGAGACGCACTCGTGTCATGGAATGGTCTGTGATAAACTGCTGCAGGATATCTGTGTATCCGTTTACAGCTAGCAGGTTGTCAACTACACCAGTAAAAATGTTCTTTACACTTCCAACGTAAGCAGGAATCCGGTAAATAACCTGATACAGAGCAAACAGAATAGGCATCTGAATGGCTAACTGTACACAGCTACCGGTTGGAGAAACACCATATTTCTGATAAACAGCCTGGGTTTCTTCGTTCATTTTCATCATAGAGGCCTGATCCTTTTTACCCTGATATTTCTTCTGGATCTTCTGGATCTCAGGCTGCATGATCGCACTTAACTTGGAGAATTTCTGCTGCTTGATCTGCAGCGGTGTCATAAAGGCAAAGATAAGAATACTGAAGATAATGATACAAAGACCAATGTTCTGGATTCCGAACAGGCCGTCAAGCATCTTATATATGCCATCCATGATCCATCCCATCACAGACGCGATCTGTCCGATAATAGGAGTTCCGGTTTTTGTTGCTAAAAACAGTTCCAAATTCATTTCCTCCTAGACTTCTTATTCAATTGTAAAAGTCCGGTAACTATTCATTCGTCCACTAACTGCGGAGGTACTGAACAGTTACAAATTCCGATAACTGCTCTGCCCGGGAAAAGGCTGAACAGTCACAAAATAATTCATGGCACAGGGTCATAGCCTCCGTGGGAAAAAGGATTGCATCGCAATATCCTCCATACCGCAAGAAGACTGCCCTTAAATGCGCCATATTTTTCGATTGCTTCCAAACCATATTGAGAACATGTGGGAATATAAGGACATTTCGTTCTCTTCATCGGCGATATATATTTTTGATAGAGCCTTATCATCTTAATCAGAAATTTCTTTATCATGTTCATTCCCTGTTATATGATGCTTTCTTGCAAGATGCAGAAAAGCACTCTCTATCTCGTGAAAGCTCTTGCCCTTGGCTGCGGCTCTCGCTACTACTACAATATCAAGGTTACTGTCAAAATCTGTTTCGTTGAGACGATAGCTTTCTCTGATCAATCTGGTGAGTCTGTGGCGAACCACACTGTTCCCTACTTTTTTGCTTACTGATATTCCCAGACGATTCTTCATGTGCTGATTCTTCAGCACGTACATCACCAGAAGCCGATTTGCGTACGATGTTCCGTTCTGATATACAACTTTAAAATCTTGATTTTTCTTTAAGGACTCTGATCTGATCAAACGAATCCTCCTTAATTAGATTCCGCCTGCGCGGATATTTCTCCGGATAGAAGAAAAGACCACATAAATGCGGTCTTGCAGCTTATGCTGATAACTGTTTTCTTCCTTTTAATCTTCTTGCAGCTAATACTTTACGTCCGCCCTTTGTGCTCATGCGAGCTCTGAAGCCGTGAACTTTAGCTCTGGATCTCTTTTTTGGCTGAAATGTCATCTTCATAGGTAAAGCACCTCCTTTATCTATTTTTAATTGTTATGAAATAACTTATCATTCAGAACATCGTTTCAATTATATAAATAAACCTCCTTTTCGTCAAGTAAAAATTGCAAAAAACCCGATAAAATCAAGGGTTCTATAAAATACCCCCACCTTACGGTATTTATTTTTTTCTCTTATGTGGAAAGCGCTTATGGTTTACGTAACATTATCCACATTTTGTGGATAACTTGTGGATAACTTGTGGATTGACCAGAAATCTATCCACTTTTTCGGAGGGTTTGTTCACATCGTTTTCAAAAAAACCCTTTATTTGCGGTATTTTTAAGGTGGATTTTTTTATACACATAATTCTTCCACATTTTCCACCAATTCTCGACTTATGGAAACCTCCAGGACTCTTATCCACAATAATCCACCCTAATCCACAGTAATTTCCTCACATTATCCACATTCTTTTCCCCAAAATCTCAAGGATTTTCCATTGCGAAAACCCCATTTTCATTGTAATATATAAAAGGATATCTATCTCCAGTCGCAGACTGGGGTTATTATAATACTCATGGGAGGAAAAAATGGACGCTGTTATTGAAAAATGGGAGGAGATCCTGCAAACTGTCAAATCTGAATATGAGGTGACTGATGTCCCTTTTAATACCTGGCTCAAGCCGCTGAAAGTTTATGAGGTTGACGGAAAGCTGATAACAGTGGTTGTTCCCTCTGAACAGGCAGCGATCGGAGTCAATTACATCAGTAAACGCTACAAAATACCCCTCCAGGTTACTATCTGTGTACTGACAGGCATGGAAGAATGCGAGGTTCGCTTCGTTCTGCAAAAAGATCTCCCCAAAAAAACAGAAAAAAACACTTCTTATGATAAACAGGTTCAGGATACACGTTACGAAGAGGCGCATTTAAATCCAAAATACACCTTCGACACCTTCGTTGTAGGAAGTAATAACAAATTCGCCCAGGCCGCAGCTCTTGCAGTTGCTGAATCACCGGGAGATACCTACAATCCACTGTTTATCTATGGCGGAGCCGGTCTTGGTAAGACGCATCTTATGCATTCCATCGCTCATTTCATTCTGGAACACGACGAAAACAGCCGTGTTTTGTATGTAACCAGTGAGGAATTTACCAACGAGCTGATCGAAACCATCCGAAACGGAAATAACACGGCAATGAGCAAATTCCGTGAAAAATACAGAAATATCGACGTTCTTCTTGTCGATGATATTCAGTTTATTATAGGAAAAGAATCCACACAGGAGGAATTTTTCCATACATTTAACAGTCTTCACAGTGCCAAAAAGCAGATCATCATATCCTCTGATAAACCACCGAAGGATATGGAAATCCTGGAAGAGCGCTTCCGTTCCCGGTTCGAGTGGGGTCTGATCGCAGATATCACGCTGCCTGATTACGAAACCCGAATGGCGATCCTTCATAAAAATGAAGAAATGAACGGCTACAACATCAGTGAAGATGTTATCAAATATATCGCTACCAATATCAAATCCAATATCCGTGAGCTGGAAGGTGCCTTCAACAAGGTCATGGCCGGAGCCAAGCTTGAGAAAAAGGAAGTAACTCTGGAGCTGGCAGAGCAGGCACTGAAGGATATTATTTCTCCGGATGAGAAAAAAGTGATCACACCGGAATACATCATCTCCGTTGTTGCAGAGCATTACGGAGTCACACCTGCGGACTTAAGCGGAAACAAACGAAACTCCAAGATCGTCATGCCCCGCCAGGTTTCCATGTATCTCTGCCGTGAGATCATATCCACACCTTTGAAAAATATCGGAAAAGCGCTCGGAAACCGTGACCATACCACCGTTATGCACGGTATTGAAAAGATCGAAAACGAATTGCAGAACGACGATAACTTAAAAAATACCATTGATATATTGAAAAAGAAGATTAATCCACAAGGTTAGGGAAGTTTTCCACATTACTGGTGTATAACGTGTTGATTGTATGTGGAGAGATGTGTACAACTTTTTTGCCAAAACGCGGCGGTAATTTTATCCCCGGGTTATTCACATGCGAAAATACCACTTTTACACAAAGTTATCCCAACGGAAAACCCCTGAAAACATCAGGCCTGCGGGAGTTTTTCACAAAATCTGGCCCCCTACGGCGGTTACTGCGGATTTTTTCTATAAATATATTTATAAAAACCACAATTTGTTCAGAAAGGGAGTTATACACACTATGAAAATCATCTGCTCCAAATCAAGTCTGTTAAAAAGTGTAAGTATCGCACTCAAAGCAGTTCCATCAAAAACCACAATGCCAATCCTTGAATGTATTCTCATGGATGCAACCACAAACCAGATCAAATTTACCACCAACGATATGGAGCTGGGAATTGAAACCATCGTTGATGGTACTATTGAAGAAAAAGGTAAAGTTGCTCTTGATGCAAAAATCTTCTATGAAATCATCAGACGACTTCCGGATAATGATGTTACCATTAAGACCGATGATAAGTATGCAGCAACCATTACCTGTGAAAAAGCAAAATTCAATATCCCTGGAAAATCAGGAGAAGATTTTGCTTATTTACCGATGATCGAGAAGGATGAACCGCTGACGATCTCTCAGTACACACTGAAAGAAATGATCCGCCAGACTATTTTTTCGATTGCTGTAAATGAAAACAATAAACTTATGACCGGTGAACTTTTTGAGATCAAAAATAACTGTCTGAAGGTAGTTTCTCTGGACGGACATCGTATCTCTATCCGCAAAATGTCCCTTAAGAAAGATTATTCTGACCGTAAGGTGGTAGTTCCGGGCAAAACTTTAAGCGAGGTCAGCAAGATCCTTTCCGGAGAAGTGGATGATCAGGTCAGCAT
>NZ_JBCLNI010000042.1:0-19533 GCF_039062885.1 Blautia sp. 2227st1_G12_2227SCRN_220401
CGTATGTGTTTCACTGTTTAGTTATCAAGGTTTGTTGTGTCTGTCTCTCAGACAGCTCGTTTATTTTATCTCATCTCAAATCGTTTGTCAAGTACTTTTTTCAACTTTTTTCAAACTCTTTTTTGATGAATCTCTGTCTCGCTGACAGCTTGTTTACTTTATCACATCCACAAGCGTTTGTCAACAAATTTTTTCATTTTTTTGAAAAATTTATTTTTTCAAAAAAATAACGGAGAAGGAGGGATTTGAACCCTCGCGCCGCGTTAGCGACCTATACCCTTAGCAGGGGCACCTCTTCGGCCTCTTGAGTACTTCTCCAGACTCCGAACTTATAATTTCTTATTAAATTGAAGTGCATTTCTTCTGTGTTTTCATCCGAAACGCATGGTTAATTATAGCGGAATACACTATTGTTTGTCAACACCTTTTTTTCATTTTTTTACATTAATTTTATCTTAGCGCGATTGACCAATCATATTATCCCCTTAGACAGGTGGCTACGCACGACACGCTGTCCGTGTGGACAGCGCAGGGGAACTCCATCTCAGAGTTCCGAAGTCCGAGGGCTTCCCTGCCCCCCCCCACCCTCTTGGGCACGGAACAAGCGCTACATCTTCGATATATAATGCGACTGACTTTTATTATGGAATCTTATGCCAAGCTGATTACTGTCTGAGCCGATATTATTCCGGAACGTTGTGCCGAGCTGATTCTTAGATACAACATTCCTCCTGAACAATTTCTATATGACACTCTACTGCCATGCATCATTGAATACTATCTCGAACTGTTCACTTTCCGCAACCGGCCTGTGTGCACAGCCGAGGAGCTGGCATATGGGCGGGGCGCTCTGCAGGAGGTGTGACAACTACTTAGGCTCTGGAAGGTGGCGTTGTTTTTCAAAAGTTCGCTGTCTGAGCGCAGCGAGTTCGGACTTTTGGAAAACGCTTTTAGCCACCTTTCAGAGTCTTAGTAGTTTCCACCGACGAAGCCTGTCCCGCCCATATGCCAGCTCCTCGGCGTCCGTCAAACCACGAAATCCGGCAACACCCAAAGAAAAGAGGCCGCACATGCAGCCTCTTACACACATAACTATAGAAACTATAAGTAACCCAACATCAGATCATCCAGAAATTATCCGTGCAGACAATCCTCCTGTAAGTCTCAAACTTAAACCACTTATTATGAAACTCCGACTTATTATCAGCAGCCTCAAACTCCCTCAAAAACATCTGATAATCATCATTACTGCGGATTTCCAGGGCAAAACCTCTCTCATCCACAACAGGAAGCCCCATAAACACATACTCATCCAGCGGAATAATATCCTGCACCCTCTTATCACGAATCAGAACAGCCGCGCTATCCTCCAGAGAAACAATATCAAAATAGCCCGGATACTCAAAGCTGTCACCCTCAACAGGCACCACATCCCCTACATGATAAGTCTTAACCTCTTTATCCGCCTTGGAAAGCAGCGCATTCTCAAGGTTAAAATAAAACTCCTCAAAAACATAACCGCCAACCTTCACATCATCCTTCTGGAAATAAGGCTTCTCCCCCTCAGTATCAACCGATTCCACAACACCACATGCAGAAGTCATATGACTCACACGGTCGATCAGGATCAGCTCACCAAGAGTCTTATTCCTCTTAAACTCATCCAGCACAACCTTATCAGAAAGACCGATTTTGCAAAGAGCGATCTCATTCTTCTCGATCGTATCCGCATGCAGATGCTCCCCGGTATTTACATCCGTCTTAAACTCAATACTCTTAACCACACCTGCGATCTTCTTGGTACCAAGCTTCACAAGATACTCCTTACCCACTTCAAGCCTGGAATCATCCATCCATAGAAGCGTAGCCTCAAAGCCCTTTGCAACAGGGATCTCATTATTATTGGTAAGAACACATCCACGGCTTACATCCACCTCTTTATCCAGCTGTATCGTAACAGCCTGGCCGGCAACAGCCTCTTCACGATCGTCACTGCCCACCAGGATCGTCTTAACAGCCGCGGTCTCGTTGCTTGGGAGCGTTGTGATGATATCGCCTACATGAACCCGGCCACTCTCGATCTGGCCCTGGAAACCGCGAAATTCATGATTTGGACGAGAAACACGCTGAACAGGCAGATAAAACTCGCTGACATTCTCAGCCTCTGAAACATCCACAGTCTCAAGATGCTCCAGAAGAGCTTTCCCCGTATACCAGGGCATATTCGGAGACTTCTTCGTTACGTTATCACCCTCTGTAGCACTGACAGGAATGATCACAACATCCTGAAGCCCCAGAGTCTCAGAAAGCTCATTGATATCCTTTACGATCTCATTAAAACGACTCTTACTGTAATCAACAAGATCCATTTTGTTAACAGCAAATACAAAATGATGGATACCCATTAGAGCGCAGATACGTGCATGACGCCTTGTCTGGACCAGAACCCCCTGCTTCGCATCCACAAGAATAATGGAAAGCTGAGCAAAGGAAGCTCCAACCGCCATGTTCCTTGTATACTCCTCATGTCCGGGAGTATCCGCAACGATAAAGCTTCTTTTATCGGTTGTAAAATAACGATACGCAACATCAATGGTGATTCCCTGCTCACGTTCTGCCATCAGGCCATCCAGAAGAAGAGAATAATCAATGGCACCACCTCTGGAACCTACCTTACTGTCCAGAAGAAGGGCTTTTTCCTGGTCCGCATATAAAAGCTTGGAATCATAAAGAATATGACCGATCAGTGTAGATTTTCCATCATCTACACTTCCGCAAGTGATAAATTTCAGTAATCCGCTCATCCTAGAAGTACCCCTCTCTCTTTCTTTTTTCCATACTTGCAGCTCCGCCGTCGGAATCAATAACACGTGTGGTTCTCTCAGATTCCACAGAGCTTAAGGTCTCGTCAATGATCTCGTCCAGTGTCTCCGCATCAGACTCGATACCACCTGTCAGAGGATAGCATCCGAGAGTACGGAAACGGACCTTTTTCATCTGCGGCTCCTCACCCGGGTTCAGACGCATTCTGTCGTCATCCACCATGATAATGTTGCCGTCTCTGTATACAACCGGACGCTCTTTTGCAAAATAAAGAGGAACGATCGGGATATTTTCTCTCTTAATATACTGCCAGATATCCGTCTCAGTCCAGTTGGAAATCGGGAAAACACGGATGCTTTCGCCCTTATTGATCTCCGTATTATAAAGCTTCCACATCTCCGGACGCTGGTTCTTCGGATCCCAGGCCTGCTCTGCATTACGGAAGGAGAAGATACGCTCTTTTGCACGGCTTTTCTCCTCGTCACGACGACCGCCGCCAAAAGCAGCTGTGAAACCATATTTCTTAAGAGCCTGCTTCAATGCTTGCGTTTTCATGATATCTGTGTATGCGGAGCCGCTGTCAAAAGGATTGATACCCTGCTTCACACCATCCTGATTAATGTACTCAAGCATTTCGATTCCCAGATCCTTCGCGGTTTTGTCACGGAACTCAATCATCTCTTTAAATTTCCATGTTGTATTTACGTGAAGAAACGGAAATGGCGGTTTCTCCGGATAAAAAGCCTTCATTGCAAGATGAAGCATTACAGAACTGTCTTTTCCTATAGAATAAAGCATTACCGGCTTCTCGCACTCTGCTGCAACTTCACGGATGATATAAATTGCCTCTGCTTCCAGCTCATCCAAATGTGATAATCCACTCATATCTGATCTCATCCTCCTGTTCCGGCCGCCAGAACCGGCAGCACTTATCTTCTGGTCTAATATTTATTCGAATTCCGTCGATCCACATCGATCACGGATGTAGAACCGTCCGTTTTTGTAATGATCCAATGAAGGATATCCCCTTCGCTTTTTACATTCATGATACTTCCGTTCCCGCCGATATCCGCACCAAGGAAAAAGTCAATGGCACCGGCTTTACATTCCTTTACACAGGAAACGCAGCCCCAGCAGTTTTTCGGATATTTCATCACGGCTTTTTTGTCTTCCATGACGATCAGGGTTCCCGGACATACTTCACTGCATTTTCTGCAGCCAACACATTTTTTCTGATCAATTCGTATGCTCATATGTGTCCTCCTTTACAATGTCGCGAAAAATCATCCTGATCTCGCCGTTTTCCAGTTTCGAATTTACATATTTATAAAATTTCTCATCTGTTTCCGGATGATCCAGATTTTCGTTAAAAGAATGCCATCTGGTCTCTTTGCGGTTTTTCAAATGAGCGATCAGTGAACGGCACACAATGAGACGCTCACGAAGTTCGTATGCAAACATCAGCTCATGCATATCTGCTGCCGCTGTTTTTTCGGCAAGAGCATGAAGCTGAAGGATTTTTTCATCTGCAAGAGCAAGCTGCTTCTCATTAAACTGATAATTAGAAGCAATTCCTCCCGCATATTCATCCATGACTTTCTGCATGGCTTCTTCCAGCTCTTCCACGGAAAATGCCGGTGCGTCTTCATTTCGGAACTTTTCGTACTGGGAAAGAATCTCCTCTTCCTGAACCTTAATCTCTGTCTCAGTCTGAACATCTGCTTCCTTCAGAGTTCCGGCCTTAAACTGTTTCACCATATCCAATGCTGCAAGCTTTCCCTCTGCAAGAGCTCCTGTTACATATTTCTGCGGACATCCACCTGCAACATCACCAGCTGCATAAAGACCTTTCACCGTAGTCTCACGGCCTGTATTTACCCAGTAGCCGCTGGCTGTATGACCGCCTACGATATACGGCTCTGTTCCCTGGATCTCCACATCCTGCTCGCTGGGTCTCTTTCCGCTTTCGATCCATTTCAGAGTCTGGCTCGGTGCCATGTTGAGATAAGCCTTCAGAAGATCCTCATCCTGTTCCTTCGTGATCCCTGTAGTCTTCAGGTAACACGGGCCGTAGCCAAGCTGATTTTCCCGAACTGTTCCGTAAACTCTCTCGCTTGTGGTCAGTCCGTATTTTGTCTCATAGATCTCGCCAGCTGCATTGATCTGTTTTGCGCCGACACCCTGTGCGATGGTTCCCGTAGGAGCAATGGTATCCTTGCAGCGAAGTGCGATAAAACGCATCTCAAAGGACGTCATCTCCGCACCTGCCAGGATTCCCATTGCGTATCCGGCACCTGTGTTAAACGGCGGATACCACATCTTATGTCTGGAAAATCCCGGATTGTTCGGCTTATAAAGTCCGGCCGCTCCGCCTGTTGCAGCAAGAACTGCCTTTGCCCGGATAATGTATGCGGTTTCTTCCATAATAGAGAAACCAACCGCTCCGTAAACCTGTCCGTCTTTTACAAGAAGGTCTGTGATATTTACATAATTCAGAACGTCTACGTTCTCAGCTTTATGAACTGCATCAGCAAGAAGTGGTTTAAAATTTTCACCGTTGATCTTGATGTTACGATTTCCTCTGGCTACATAATCACCATTTTCATCCTTCAGAATCACAAGCCCAAGCTTTTCCATCTTTGCAGTAACTTCGTTGAAATTCTCCGCTGCTGTAAGAAGAAGGTCCTGCCTTACGATCCCGGCGGCATCCTTTGTTGCATAATCTACATAATCCTGCGGCTTGCGGCCTTTTACAATGTAGGCATTGATTGCATTAACACCTGCTGCCAGACAACCGCTTCGTCTGATATTTGCTTTTTCTGCGATCAGTACCCTGCCGGCTTTCTGCTCTGAGAGAACCAGCGCCGCATAGCAGCCTGCGGTACCTCCGCCTATGATCAGCACATCTGTTGTAATTTCCTTTGTGTTTAATCTGTTTTTCATACTCATCACTCTGTTATCTGAAGCTCATGTACAGTTACATTTTTCTCTTTATCTACGCCAAAGGCCTTCAACACCGGATTTTCTGCATCCATAAGGGAAAGGATCAGATATTCGATGTTCGGGTCAAATGCAAGTCGTTTATCTTCTTCGGAAGGCCTTGACGGAGACTCCGGATGAGAATGAAAGTTTCCGATCATCTGATATCCATTCTGACGGATATCCTTGATCGCGCTCAGCTGTTCCTTCGGGTCCATGGAAAAGTGTTCGTTGCTTTCATCGATATTTGTCAGCAGATACACCTTCTCGATGGTTTTTACATTGCCCTCAATAGTCCCGCCCAGAAGGCCGCAGGACTCATTAGGAAGTCCTTTTCTGCAGTGGTCTAATATTTTCTCGTAATCTTCTTTTTTTAATTTCAGCATTATCTTCGCAGCCTCCAATGGGTTTCTATACTTAATTTATAACGTCTGCACCCGCAGACAATTCTTTAGTGTTTCAGCTCGCACACAGCCTGCTCGTAATCGATCAGCTCTGTGATGGTCGGATTGTCGCCGCATACCGGGCAGTGATGGTTCTTCGGAAGTTTTACGGTACGGAATGTCATCTTCAGCGCATCGTAGGTAAGAAGTCTTCCTGTAAGAAGATCACCCTGTCCGATGATGTACTTGATCGCTTCCATTGCCTGAAGGCTTCCGATCACTCCGCCCATGGCTCCGATCACGCCAGCCTGCTTACAGGTCGGTACGGCATCCTTTGGCGGCGGGCTCTGGAACGCACATCTGTAGCATGGGCCCTGTCCCGGAACGTAAGTCATCAGCTGTCCCTGGAAACGGATGATCCCTGCATGTGAAAACGGTTTCTCGGCCATTACACAGGCATCGTTGATCAGGAATTTTGCAGGAAAGTTGTCTGTTCCGTCAAGAATGAAATCGTAATCTTTGATCAGATCCATGATGTTGCTGGAATCTACAAAGGTATGATATGTATTTACAGTAACGTCCGGGTTGATTGCTTTCATGGTCTCAGCCGCAGACTCTACCTTCAGTTTGCCGACATCTGCAGTTGTGTGGATGACCTGTCGCTGAAGATTGGAAAGATCTACCTCATCTGCATCCGCGATCCCGATGGTTCCCACACCTGCAGCTGCAAGGTAAAGGGCTGCCGGTGCTCCAAGTCCACCGGCTCCGATGATCAGAACCTTGGCATTCAGAAGCTTTTTCTGACCTTTTACTCCAACCTCTTTCAGGATGATATGGCGGGAGTACCGCTCAAGCTGCTCATTTGTAAAAGCCATTATCTTGCGCCTCCTCCCATGTAGTACAGGAACTCAACAACGTCGCCGTCCTTTACCTCTGTTTCCGGAACGTCTGCCTTGCTGATGAATTCATCGTTGATAGTTACGGTTACATACTCAGGACTTTCAATATCCTCTTTCTCAATAAGCTCTGTAAGCTTCAGTCCGTCTTCGTACTCTTTTTTATTTCCTGCAACTGTGATTGTCATTTCTCTGTTCTCCTATTCTTCAACTTTTCTTACGATCAGTGTATAAGTTCCGTCTTCGTTGTCTTCGAGCTTCAGGATCTGATGTCCTTCTTCCTTCACACTTCTCGGCACATTCTGTACCGGCTCGCCATCGTTCATTTTGATTGCCAGGATCTGTCCGTCATCCAGCTCCTCAAGTGCTACCTTTGCTTTTACAAAGGTTACCGGGCAGACCACATCGGTAATATCTACTGTATCATCAATCTTAATATCAGCCATTGTATGCTCCTTTCAAAACTTCCTGAAGTTTTTCAGCGCCTACCCGGTCGATGGTAAATTTAAAACGCTCTCCCGGATTTGCATGATCATCAAAGAACTGGATCGCTGCATCGGTCACTCTGAAAAGCTGCTCCTCAGAGGTGATCAGCGGAAGGAATTCCTGTCCCTTGCTGATGTGATTTCCAAACGTTCCGCCAAAGGAAACGATATATGCTTCGTTTACATCCCATGCATCCACCGGACAGGATTTCGCACATCTGCCGCAGTAGTTGCATTTCTCTGTGTCGATCACCAGCTTGTCATCCTCAAAGGAGATAGCGTTTTCTCTGCAGGCCTTTTCACAGACACCGCAGTGGATACATGCATCCTCTTTCCAGCTGACCTCAGCCGCTCCCTTGATCCCTACATCATTCTCCTCTGCCTTCAGACAGTTGTTCTGGCATCCGGTAACACCGAATTTGAATTTATGAGGAAGCTCTCTTCCGAAATATCTTTCATTTAATTTCACTGCAATGTCATAGCTGTTGATATTTCCGCTTGGACAGACAGCGTTGCCCTGGCAGGCTGTAACTGTACGGACTCTCGGTCCGCAGACACCAGGCTTGCATCCGCCTTTTGCAAGATCATCCTTTACATCATCAATATCATCTAATTTAATGAACGGGATCTCAACTCCCTGTCTGGAAGTAAGATGTACATATCCGTCACCGTATTTCTCAGCTACCTCTGCGATCTTCTTAAGGTTTTCTGCGGTAAGTGTACCGCCTACACAGGCAAGACGAAGAGAAAAATTATTTTTCTGCTTCTGTCTCATGAAACCACCTTTTTTTAATGTAGCGTAATCTACTTTTGCCATAACGAACTCTCCATTTCTCTGCTGGTGCAGCTCTTAGATTTTATCGGTTATTTTCTATCGCTTGTTTGAAATCTTCTTTTAAATCTTCAACATCTTCAATTCCCACACTGATACGGATCAGATCCTCGAATACTCCGGACTGCAACTTCTCTTCGTCGGAGATGTGTGCCGCGATGGTGGATTCCGGATGGATCACCAGGGTCTTCGTATCTCCGATATTGGAGATGATCAGCGGGATCTTCAATGAATTAATAATGGAAAAAGCCTTCTCCTTGCTTCCGGTTCTTACAGTTACGATAGCTCCGTAGCCATTCCTGAACTGCTTTTCCGCAATTTCGTGATAAGGGCTTTCTTCCAGTCCCGGATAATTTACTTCAATGTCACCACCCAGGCCCTGTAAAAATCTCGCAAGCTCCAGTGCATTGTCACACTGTCTCTGCATTCGAAGTCCCAGGGTTTCCAGTCCCAGGTTATTAAGGAAAGCATTCTGCGGAGCAAGACACGCACCAGTGTTCCGGAAAAGTCCGTTTCTAAGCTTGGCGATGTATGCAAATGGTCCGAATTTCCGGTATGGAGCAAGTCCCGGATATCGGTCAGGGTCCCATTTCAGACCCTTACCACAGACAAGAATACCGCTGATGGCATCGCTGCTTCCATTGATATATTTGGAAGAGGAATGAACCACAATGTCAGCTCCAAGCTTCAGTGGCTGGATCAGATACGGGGTTGCCACCGTGTTGTCTACGATCAGCGGTACGTCATGCTTATGTGCCACTTCCGCAACTGCCTGGATATCGGTAACATCCAGCTTGGGGTTGCCAATGGTCTCCGCAAAAACAAGTCGCGTCTTCTCTGTGATCTCTGCCTCAAAAGCTTCCGGCTTATTCTCTTTCACATATTTTACGGAAATCCCGAAAGGCTTCAGATCATCGAACAATTCCACAGTTCCGCCATACAGTCCGCAGGCTGCCACGATCTCATCTCCTGCCTGAAGAATGTTCAGAAACGCATTGGTCAGCGCTGCCATTCCGGATGCACAGGCCACACTGCCGATCCCATCCTCCAGCATGGTCACTCGCTTCTCAAAGGACTCTACCGTAGGATTGTTGATCCTTGTATAGGAGAAGCCCATTTTTTTATTGTCAAAAATTTTCTCCAGGTCTTCCGCGCTGTCATGTCGGAATGCGCTGCTCTGATAGATTGGAACCTGTGTTGCACCCTGTGGATATTTCTCGTTGGTGCCGTGGAGCAGCCCTGTATTAAAGCCGTATTCGTTCATAGCCTCTTCCCTTTCTTTTGTTGACACTTATATTAACCTACTATTCATAGTATGTCAATAGGAAAACGGGATTAAATGTATTTTTTTGTGTACACAACTATACGACAGCATGATACAATTATAACAGTTACGATAATTACAGCACCAAAAGAAAGATGCCCGCAGGCATACAAACCTACATTAAGAACAGGAGGTGATCCCTATCAATATAAACCCGAAACTCCGGAATATTTTTCATTCTTTATTCAGTCCCACCCTTGATTTCCGCGTCCGGCTGTTCAACATCCTCGCCTTGGGAGGTACTGTGATCAGCCTGATCATGGCCTTTCTCAGTCTCGGGACCGGTTCCTGGGGAAATGTACTGATCAATTTTGCGCTGGTTGCAATCTCCGGAGGGCTTTTTCTTTATTCCTATTACAGTGGAAAATATCAGCGCTGCTACCTGATCACCATTGTCGTGATCTTTCTGCTCGTTTTTCCGGTGATGTTTTTTACCAGCGGCGGTTATCGTGGCGGCATGCCGGCATTCTTTGTGTTTGCTATTATTTTTACCGTGCTGATGCTGGAAAAAAGACGCGCTCTGATCGTTTCCCTGCTGGAGATCCTCCTTTATATGGGACTGTGTCTGGTTGCATACCATTTCCCGGACACTGTAACTCCTTTTGCCACGGAAGCAGACCGGCTGGCAGATATCCTTCTGGCGTTTGTCTCTGTAAGTATTGTCTGCGGCAGTGTTCTCTATTTTCATCTGAAGGAATATAACCAGCAGCAGCTCCTTCTGGAGGAACAGAATCTGCGACTGCGCTCCCTTGATAATGCCAAGTCCACCTTCCTGACCACCGTTGCCCATGAGATTAAAAATCCTCTGAGTTCCATTTCCCTCCACGCGCGGGACACCTCCGAGCTCCTTGAGGAAGAGCCTCTGGATTTCTCTCTTATGCAGGAAAATCTCCGCACTATTGAACAGTCGGTAATGCGGATTGACCGGATCGTGCTGGATCTGATGGATACGGTTTCCATTGAGCAGGGACGGCTTGCCCTTTCCCTTGTCCCATCAGATCTGTCCGGTCTTTTGTATTCTGCAAAAAAAGACTACTGCAGTCATCCAAGCTCAAAGAACAATCAGCTGGTCCTTACGACACAATCCGGACTCCCGGAAATCTCTGCTGATCCGGAACGGCTGATCCAGGTTGTCACCAATCTGATCTCCAATGCAGAGCGTCACACCCAAAACGGAACCATCACCATTTCGCTTACCGGCGAACCGGGCTGGCAGACCATCTGCGTCTCCGACACCGGAACCGGCATGTCAGAAGAAATGCGAAAAAACGCACTCAAGGGTTATGTTTCCGCTGATAAGGATTACTGGCGGCACGGCATAGGCCTCTATGTCTGTCATCAGATCATCACTGCCCATGGCGGCAAAATATGGCTGAAAAGTAAAGAAGGCGAGGGAACTCAGGTGTTCTTCTCACTTCCGGAGGAGGAATCATAAATGAATGAAAAGAAATCACTTATCCTTATGGTCGAGGATGAAGAACAGGTGCTGAATACCAACTGCCGGATGCTGCGGCGCCGTGGCTACGATGTCCGCACTGCACAGACAGCCGCCGAAGCCTGTCATCAGCTTGAAGAACAGCTGCCGGATCTTCTTATCCTGGACATTATGCTTCCGGACGGAAACGGTCTGGATATCTGCCGCCGCTTCCGCGAAAAAACCATGAATCCGGTTCTTTTTCTCACCGGAAAAAGTGATATCCGGGATCGGGTAGAAGGACTTCAACAGGGAGGCGACTATTATCTCACCAAACCTTATAATTTCGATGAATTTCTGGCCGTGATCCAGATGCTTCTGGAACGCCAGAAACGAATGGAAGAAAAAATAAAAGAAAAATTTCAGTCCTCCCGTCAGATCACCATTGGCAGCCTGCGGCTGGATCTTTCGGACGGCCATGCATATCTCAATAATGCCGACACAGGCCTTACCCGGACCGAATTCTCTCTGCTGCGTCTCCTTGCAGAAAACCAGGAGAAGATTTTTTCTGCAAAGGAGCTCTACGAAGCGGTATGGGGTAGCTGTGCAGGAACAGATACCAGCACGGTACGGCGGCATATCTTTAACCTCCGGACCAAGATCGGTGCCGAAGATACCGATGAGTATGACATTGTCTCGGTTTATGGGAAGGGATATCTTTTTACCTGCCGGTAAGCCGGCCTTTTCACGATCGGATAGCATATTTCCAGACCTGTAAGCAGCTTCCCGTAAATGTCTCTTTTTCTTCACATTTCCGGATATCGAGATCTGTCTGTTACAATGTACTTAACAGACAGATCTTTTTTATTTGTAAAAATTTATGATCAAAGAATAGTAAGCAGCTAACTGCTGCTCAATTTATCAGGAGGTGCCTATGCATAAAAAAATCTTAGTTCTTTTAACAGGCGCGATCGCTCTTTCCATATCTGCAGTCCCGGTCCTCGCTTCTGACCCTCCAACCGATGACGGTCAGTACATCTGGCAGGATGAAAACGGAGATTACTGGTACCGCAATGGTTCCGAGGATGAATATATCGGGGAAGGTAATTATGCCCCTGACCCGGATTCCGGTGAACTGATGGAAGGCAACGATGCCGGCTGGACCGAACAGGACGGTTATTTTGAGCCTCATTATTATTATGAGGACGGCAGTGTGTGGCTAGAAGATGCCACCGGAACCACATATATTGGCTCCAGAGATAAATATTATATTGATGACTACGGCAATCTTCAGGAATATTCCGATTCTGAAACTGATTCCTCCTCCGGAGATTCTTCAGAAGAATCCTCCGATACCAGTGGAAACTCCTCCTCGCAGGATTCCGATTCTTCATACCCAAATTCCTCTTCCGATACAAACACGGAAGATTCCTCTGAATCGGAAAAGCGCGGCGAGCTTCATATGCGGGTTGGATTCCCTGCCGATGATACGATCAGAGAATCCATGCCCGAAAAAGAAGGTTATTTCGAGCAGCGTTCCGTAAATGGCGGAAAAAGCACTGCCTTTGTTTTAAAAGTACCGAATTCCTCTCTGGAGGATTCTTCCCTGAAGGGTTTTCTGGCAGAATACTATCCGGTAAAGGGTGAGATCATCACCAAAAAGGATCTTACCTTTGAATCTTATCCTGCCACGAAATATCAATACTTAACCGAAGTCAACGAAGAAGAAAAAAATGTAGATGCTCTTGTATGCCAGGCTGACGATTATACATTCGGACTTTTTGTCCTGACTCCGTCAGATACCTATGATAAAGCCGCCGAAAAGGAAGCCACAGAGCTGATCAAATCCATAGATTTCGTTTACGCAGAGCGTGTGGATATGGCCATGACGGATTACTTCCAGGTCCTCACTCCGGAGCGCTGGAAATATCTCTGCCATTATGAAACAACCGAAACCGAAAATGGTGGATATAAACTGACTTATTACAATGAGGATGTTCCTGTACTGACCCTGGAAGCCAGATATTACAATGGTGAAGACCAAGACCAGCCTCTGGACAGTGTATGGCAGGGCTATCTCGGCCGTATCGAAACCGTCGACGGCAAAAAATACGATCTTCTGTCCACCATCAGCCAGTACTCCAAGGACGCCTCTGATGAATGGAAGGAAATGTATGACACTTATCTGGATGTCATAAACGGGATCCGTATAATGGACGGCTGTTCCCTGACCGAAGGAAGCCATGCCTGATCCCTTGTGATTCACAATATTTACATAAAAGAAGCTGCAGACTCTGTTTTTTCACTGTTCTGCAGCTTCTTTGTGTTATTGTGTCCAACTATATCTTCTGCTGTCTATCCTTCGTAAATCTGATCAAAAATCCCTCCATCTGAGAAATGTGTTTCCTGTGCCTTTTTCCATCCGCCGAAATCATCAATGGTGACAAGATTGATGTCCAGGTCAAACACATCGGAGTATTCCTTCAGAATATCCTGGTTTGACGGACGGTAATAATTATCACCGGCGATCCGCTGTGCTTCATCGGAATAGAGATAATTCAGATATTCCTCTGCCACATCTCTGGTGCCTCTTTTGTCTACGACTTTATCGACTACTGCTACAGATGGCTGTGCAAGGATGCTGATGCTTGGTGTTACGATCTCGTAGTCGTCCGGATAATCCTTTACGGAAAGATAGGCTTCATTTTCCCAGGCGATCAGTACATCACCCTGTCCGTTTTCCACGAAAGAGGTCGTTGCGCCTCTGGCTCCGGTGTCCAGGACAAGTACGTTTTTGTAAAGATCTCCGATGAATTCTTTAATTTTGTCCTCGTCTCCGTTATATTTATCTTTTGCATAGGCCCAGGCTGCCAGATAGTTCCATCTTGCTCCGCCGGAGGTTTTCGGGTTTGGTGTGATCACACCTACGTCTTTCTTTACCAGATCGTCCCAGTCTTTGATATTCTTCGGATTTCCTTTTCTCACAAGAAATACAATCGTCGAAGTATAGGGAGCGCTGTCCTCCGGAAATTCGTCCACCCATCCGTCATCGATGAGTCCTGCATCCTGGATCGCATCTACATCATACTCCAGTGCCAGTGTTACCACATCTGCTTCCAGTCCGTTGGCAACCTCAAGTGCCTGCTTGCCGGAACCACCATGGGACTGTGTGGCCTCCACATCCTGGCCTGTTTTTTCCTTCCAGTGTTCCTGGAAGCTCTTGTTGTACTGCTCATAAAGCTCTCTGGTCGGATCATAAGATACATTGGTGATGCTGACACTGTCCGCCGCATAGGTGGTTACGCCTGTAAGGCTTCCAATTGTTACTATTGCTGCAAGAGCTGCTACTGCTGATTTCCATCTTCTTTTCATAATACTTACCTCCTGTGTTTTGCCTCGTGTTTTGTTGTTGGGGCTATTATAAACATGAGTAAGTACATATGAAAACTATTAGATTGGAAACCGTTTTCAGACTATACAAAATTTCCGGGATCTCTGCCCTAAAAAGCAGCAGAAAATCCCCGGAAAACGTTAAATCAATACAGGATTCCGTGGAAAAATTTCCGTTTTGGAATATTTCGAGAAAACGTGATCAGCCTTGTATTACGCGGGATCCTGGGCGATTTTTCATCACACTTATCCACAACCGCCCCGGAAAAATGCTCTCCGGAGTGGTTGGTTTTCCACATATTCCACAGAAGTTATCCCATGATCTATGTTTTTACAGATAGATATAATCGTTCATTACAGGCTGCAGGCCGTTCTTTTTCAAATCATTGAAGACCTCATCTACAGATCTTCCGTCAGAGATCTCAAACTGGTCATCACCCTTATCTTCGATATCTTCCACATGGCTTCCGATTCCTGTGCTGACACCTGCGGAGATCTTGGTCGCCGCAATATTTACCAGATTATCCCTCACGCGGGCACACTCTCTGGTGGATACCGTAATGCTTGCAAAAGGCATAAACAGCCGATACGCGCATACCACCTGAAGAAGCTGCGGTTCATGAACATCCTTTGGATTGATCCGGTCATTGTTGATGATCGGACGAAGTCTCGGGCAGGAAAAAGCGATCTCTGCGTGTGGATATTTTCTCTGCAGAAGATATGCGTGATATCCCGTTGCAAAAGCATCCTTGCGGAAATCATCCAGTCCCAGAAGTGCCGCAAAACCAACACCTCGCATGCCGCCTTTTAACGCACGCTCCTGTGTATTTAACCTGTATGGAAAAATCCTCTTGTGGCCTGCCAGATGCAGAGTTTCGTATTTATCAGAATTATAGGTCTCCTGGAAAACTGTCACATAATCTGCGCCGCATTTGTGAAGATATGCGTACTCATCAGAATTCATCGGATACACCTCAAGGCCGATCACCTTGAAATATTTTCGCGCGATCTCACAGGCTTTTCCGATGTACTCCACATTGGATTTGGTTTTGCTCTCTCCGGTAAGGATCAGGATCTCCTGCAGACCAGTCTCGGCGATCGCTGCCATTTCCTTCTCGATCTCTTCTTCGTTCAGCTGTGCACGGCGGATCTTATTGTGGCAGTTAAATCCACAGTAGATGCAGTAATTCTCACAGTAGTTTGCAATGTAGATCGGTGTGAACATACAGATGCTGTTTCCGAAATGTTTCCTTGTTTCGATCCGTGCAGCCTGTGCGATTTCTTCCAGAAGAGGCAGCGCTGCCGGTGAAAGCAGTGCTTTAAAATCCTCCGGTGTGCGGTTGTCATGAGCAAGCGCTCTCCGTACATCCGCTTCTGTGTACTTATCATAATCATATGCGTTCATTGCGGAAATAACCTGATCCATTACATCAGTTTCTTCCAGCTGTTCCATATCCGGAAGGTACTTCATGTGATCGATACGGTTCTTTTTCATATCTTCCAGAATTTCTTCATTTACGATACTTTCATTAAAATGGCCGTCCTGCTGACTGGCCTGTACTGTTTCTGCCATTACTCTTATGTCGCTCCTCTCATATATTGCAGCAATACTCTGGTCCTCACTGCTGCATATCTGTAAACTCAATTTCGATTGAAACCAGACAATACCTGTGTTTCACTACACAGGCAGTGCCTGTCCCCCGCTTAGTGTTCTGCGTTCAATCATTCATTTATCAATTTTACTCATGAAGAAATCCGGTCAGTGGTGAGGATGCACTTGCACCTCTCTCCAGAGTTCTTCCCATACCGGAAAGATATGCACTTCTTCCTGCCTCAATAGCTTTCTTAAAGGCTTCCGCCATAACACGGACGTCTCCTGCAGTTGCAATAGCTGTATTTGCCATAACTGCTGCAGCACCCATTTCCATAGCCTCACATGCCTGTGACGGGCGACCGATTCCTGCGTCCACGATGATCGGAAGGTCGATCTCGTCGATAAGGATCTGGATGAATTCTTTTGTACAGATTCCTTTGTTGGAACCGATCGGAGAGCCAAGCGGCATTACACAGGCAGCTCCTGCATTCACCAGATCTCTGGCTGCATTCAGATCCGGATACATATATGGCATAACTACAAAGCCCTCTTTTGCAAGGATCTCTGTTGCCTTGATGGTCTCATAGTTATCCGGAAGAAGATATTTGGAATCATGGATAACTTCGATCTTTACAAAATCTCCACAACCAAGCTCGCGGGAAAGTCTTGCGATACGGACTGCTTCCTCTGCATTTCTGGCTCCTGATGTATTCGGAAGAAGAGTAACATCCTTCGGCACATAGTCAAGAATATTGGCAAGCCCACCCTCATTTGCACGACGCAGGGCAAGTGTTACGATCTGAGTTCCTGCTTTTTCAATACATGCTTTTACAAGCTCCAGAGAAAATTTTCCGGAACCAAGGATAAAACGGGAAGTAAACTCATGGCCTCCCAGGATCAGTTTGTCTTCATTTGTGTTTGCTGTTGTCATTTTTTATGTCCACCTTTCTTTATCTGTTTGCAGAAAATATTTCCACCGATTTATAACCAGCGCCTTCTTCTGCCAGATCATTCTTCATCTGCATTTTTTCAGTAACTTATCTGTCAGTTACTGCCGTGGTATATCTACCTAATTTTATCTCTATAGCGACATCAGCAGCTTCCGCCGCCCATAAACTGCAGAATCTCCACAACATCGCCATCTTTCAGTACTGTTGTATCGTAAGTGTCTCTCTTAATGATCTCTTCATTCAGCTCTACTACAACCTGCACCGGAACATAGTTACATGCTTCCAGATATTCTGTTACTGTCACCGGCTTTTCCAATGTTCTGCTTTCACCATTTACTGTGATCATGATCTCTCCTTTCCGGAAACTTCAAAAGCTATTCGTCAATAAAAAAGAGTTCACAAAGAAATACACCCGCGGTGGTGCACCCCTTCATGAACTCAGTTCACTCTCAAATTTCCCAATATTCAATTGTCGATACCGGGGTTAAAAGCATTCGCTCTTGATCCCTTCCCTGTAAATCCTGATCTTACGTATTCAATCGGATAAAAACATCCGCATCCAATAAAAAAGGAGATACACCAAAGTATCTCCCGTAAATTCATCTTATACGTTCCTACGTTGGCATTATCCAAATCAGGTATAAGGGTCGAAGTTGAAGACTTCCTCTCAGCCTGCCATCACAAGCTCCCCTGTTATTTACATGGTTTAGTATAAGACGAATTATGATCAATGTCAAGAGTATTAAATTTTCTCACAATAGTTCCAATTTGTTCTAAACTATAGTACACTGTTAATGCTGCCAACCCTCCAGCAGAAAGGAGGTGAAGTCCAGTGTGCGAATTAATCATCACATTTTTTGTTTCTGTTACGGCGGATATAGTTAGCTACTATATTCGCAAATGGCTGGACAGAAACGACAGGCAGTAACAGCCTGAAAGGCTTAAGCCCCCTTACATAACGGCATAGAAAACCCCGGAAGTGTGCGAGACTTCCGGGGTTTTCGTTTTTGCCAATGTTTGAATTTCATCACATTTCTTAGCTACTATCATCTTATGCTTTCTATACTAATTTGTCAACCGAATTTTATTAACGGCATCATCATAGGATGTTACTGTTATTTATAAGCAGTGAATCCCAGATCTTTCATTGTCAGATTTAAATTCTTTTTCAGATAATCATTTGCTACTTTCATTGTCGCTTTCATCATAATATTGGAAGAATCCTGCAGATCTGTCATCGCTTTTTTTCCGTTTGTATACAAGAAAGTCAGATTCTGACCTTTATAAGCAGATGCTTTTGTAGAAGAAGTCACCAGCAGAAAGACTTCATTTGTAGACAGGGCGGACTTCACACTGACCGTATCAGATTTCACACAGTTTCCGATAATATCCAGTCCGGCAAGGATTCCATCTGAAGGCATAGAGAGCATCATCCCAATATCTATCTTATCTTCTTTCTTCAGATAACCGATCATCAGAGTACTTTCTTTATCTACTTTGACATTTATAAACTGATTTCCGTCTTCAGTATATTTGCCTTTCTGACTGATGTATTTTTTCAATTTGCTATAATTCTGCGTCAATCTGGTATTAGCCGAGGTCGGATTCTTTACAGTAACCTTGCAGGTGAATTTTCTGCCACCAAGAGTCGCTGTGATAACCGCTGTTCCTGTTTTTACCGCGGTGATCTTTCCGACAGAAGTTATCTTGACAACATTTGTGTTGCTGCTCTTCCATGACGGTTTCAGACTGGTGCCTTTGATCTTCAGTGTATAAGTTTTTTTCGATGCCAGTGTCAGGCTGGTCTTATTCAGGGTGAGATAATTCAGACCTGCGATTGCTGTCAGACCTTTTTCATTATATCTACTCCAGATCGTATTTTTTCCGGATTTCCGGTAAGCTCTCACTGTGTAAGTATAGCTTACTCCGGTACTTACTTTTGTATCGGTAAACGTAACATTTTTGCTTCCTGTGAGGGTTTTTACTGCTTTCCATCCGCTGTTTCCGGTCTTGCGGTATACCCGGTATCCGGCAACTCCTTTTACCTGTTTCCAGCTGAAAATAATCTTATTCCTGCCGGAGATCTTAATAGAAGACATAGCCGGCGTTGCTACGTTTATCGCCGCCTGTACTTCTGTCGCACTGATCAACTCCGGAACCGCAGCTGGTGCCGCCGTTGCAAGCATAAAACCTGTCAAAATGCCACATAAAGCTTTTTTCCAATTTCTTCTCATACGCTTTTTTCCTTTCTGCTTTGTGGTATATCTGGATTTCCTAACAAATATAGTATACATTATAAAAATTATTCCTGCTATGATATTTTTCGCCGAATCAGGGCTTTTGGTGAAATTCGGCAGTTTCTACAATGGCTTGACACTCCCCTCAACTAAAGCAGGGGGATTCTTGCTTCTCCCACTACTGCATTGGCAAACACCTTACGGTACTGCAATGTCTTACACAGTG
>NZ_JBCLNI010000043.1:0-18226 GCF_039062885.1 Blautia sp. 2227st1_G12_2227SCRN_220401
ATACTGCACCTGTAGGGTTATTGGGATTGATGATAACGATCGCCTTGGTCCTTGGTGTGATCTTGCTCTTGATATCCTCAATATCCGGATACCAGTCAGACTGTTCGTCACAGATATAATGAACTACATTTCCGCCTGCCAGTGTTGCAGTAGCTGTCCACAACGGATAATCCGGAGCCGGGATCAGGATCTCATCCCCGTTATCAAGCAGCGCCTGCATACAGAGGTTGATCAGTTCACTGACACCATTTCCCGTATAAATATCATTAATGGTAACTCCCGGGATCCCGCGAAGCTGTGCATACTGCATGATCGCTTTTCTTGCAGAAAAAATGCCCTTGGAATCGGAATATCCCTGGGAAGTACGAACATTACTCAGCATATCCAGGATCACTTCCTGAGGTGCTGAAAACCCAAACGGATACGGATTACCAATATTCAGCTTCAGAATCTCCATTCCATCTTCTTCCATTCTGGCAGCCTCATCCACAACCGGTCCGCGCACATCGTACAGCACGTTGTCAAGCTTTGATGATTTCCCGAATGTTCTCATAAAAACCACTCCTCTTCTAATTTTCACTATTATTTAACCATTTTAATTTCATAGTCAAAAAATATTTATTCTATATCATCTCACATTTAGGCTTTCAACGCAAGAAATAAAAATTTAAAAAAATTAAATTTAGCACTTCCCTTTTTTAGCATGTTAATGTATAATAGCACTCGAATTTAGTTTTCAACGCAATTTAATATGTGATGAGGAGGAAACAACAATGTCTTACACAGAAGAAGTTTATGAAAGAGTTGTAGCACAGAATCCTGGCGAGCCAGAATTCCATCAGGCAGTTAAGGAAGTTCTCGATTCCCTTAAAGTCGTAATTGACAAAAATGAGGAAGAGTATCGTAAACTTTCTATCCTTGAGCGTCTTGTAGAGCCAGAGAGGATCATCTCCTTCAAAGTACCGTGGATCGATGATAACGGAACTGTACAGGTTAACAAGGGATATCGTGTTCAGTTCAACAGCGCCATCGGACCATACAAAGGCGGCTTAAGATTCCATCCTTCTGTAAATCAGGGTATCCTGAAATTCCTTGGTTTTGAGCAGACCTTTAAAAACTCTCTTACAGGCCTTCCGATCGGCGGTGGAAAAGGTGGCTCCAACTTCGATCCTAAGGGTAAATCTGACAGAGAGGTTATGGCATTCTGCCAGAGCTTTATGACAGAGCTTTGCAAATATATCGGCGCAGATACAGATGTTCCGGCTGGTGACATCGGTGTCGGCGGACGTGAGATCGGTTATCTCTTCGGACAGTATAAGAGAATCCGTGGCCTTTATGAGGGTGTCCTTACAGGAAAGGGTCTTTCCTTCGGAGGTTCCCTGATCCGTACAGAGGCTACCGGTTACGGTGTTGTATACATGCTCAACGAGATCGCCAAAGCTCACAATGATTCCGTAGAAGGAAAAACAATCGTTGTAACAGGTTCCGGTAATGTAGCTATTTACGCTGTTGAGAAAGCTACTCAGCTTGGTGCCAAGGTTGTTGCAATGAACGACTCCAACGGATATGTCTACGATCCGAACGGAATCAACCTTGACGTCGTAAAGGATATCAAAGAAGTAAAACGTGGACGTATCAAAGAATATGCAGACCGTGTTGAGGGCGCTACCTACACTGAGGGACTTGGCATCTGGAATATCAAATGTGATATCTACCTTCCATGCGCTACTCAGAACGAGCTTGGTATTGACGGAGCTAAAACACTGGTTGCAAATGGCTGCAAATACGTCGTTGAAGGTGCAAACATGCCTACTACTCTTGATGCAACAACATACCTTCAGGAGAACGGTGTTCTCTTCATGCCTGGTAAAGCCGCAAACGCTGGCGGTGTTGCCACATCTGCACTTGAGATGAGCCAGAACTCCATGAGACTTTCCTGGACAAGAGAAGAGGTTGATGAGAAACTCCACAACATCATGATCGATATCTTCCACAAAACTGATGACGCTGCTAAACGTTACGGTATGGAAGACAACTATGTTGTAGGTGCAAACATCGCCGGCTTCGAAAAAGTTGTTGACGCTATGAAAGCTCAGGGTATTGTTTAATTAAGTTTCCTGAATCATTAATGTATATTTATAGCAGGGACCGCAGAGGATTTTCCCATGCGGTTCCTGTTTTTTTTGTATCCACTTTTACGATCTCTGAAAAATCAAACATTCATGTTTCAAAAAAGGCCGGTTGTCTTTTGACAATCGGCCTGAAATCTCCTGCATTTGCGGTCTATTCATTTAATCTCTTAATTGATCAGCTTCTTCAGCTCATCCATAAAGGTACTGACATCTTTAAACTCTCTGTATACAGACGCAAAGCGTACATACGCCACCGCATCCAGATCCTTCAGATGCTCCATAACGATCTCTCCGATCTTGGTACTGCTGATCTCACGGTCTTCTGACCGGAAAATATCTCCTTCTATGGAATCGATCATCTCTTCCACTCTCTCAATGGGAATGGGGCGCTTATAGCAGGCACGAAGAACACCATCCTGGATCTTAGAACGTTTATAGCTTTCCCGGTTCTGATCCTTCTTGATCACAGTCAGCGGAATCGTTTCCACCTTCTCATAAGTTGTAAAACGCTTTCCGCAGGCATCACAGAGACGGCGGCGGCGGATGGAATTGGTATCCTCTACAGGTCTGGAATCTACAACTCTTGTATTATCCTGGTTACAGAACGGACATCTCACAGAACTCTCCCCCTTTCCGGATCAGTAAATCATTACTAAATTCGTTTTTATTATAAAATAAATGCACATAATGTGTCAATAATCGGACTTGCATAAATTTTACAGATTTTCCATAAAATCATACCAGGTGATGAATTTATGCGCATCTGTGAGCTGAAACAAAAAGAAGTGATCAATATCCATACCTGCCGCAGTCTTGGCTGCCCTCTTGATGTGGAATTCTGCTGTGAAACCGCACGTCTGAAAGCCCTGATCATGCCGGAACCGGGGAAATTTTGCTGGTGTTTTTCCAAAGAAAATGAATATTCCATTCCATGGGACTGCATCCGCCAGATCGGCGAAGATATCATCCTTGTTGATTTCCGTAATGAAAAACTGCTGTCCGGAGAATAAATACCTCCTTATTGTCAAGGCCCTTTATTTTTTATATTTTCCCTGAAAAAGTATATTTCAACCGCCCTCTGAGAATCATCTTAATGTACTGACAAGACAAGGAGGATTCTAAGATGGCACTGAATAAAGTTGAAATCTGCGGAGTAAATACCTCAACCCTTCCCGTTCTCGATCAGGAAGAAAAGGCGGAGCTCTTTAAAAGAATCAAAGCTGGCGATGAAGAAGCCAGGGAATTGTACATCAAAGGCAATCTGCGGCTTGTTTTAAGCGTGATCCGGCGTTTTCAGAACAGCAGTGAAAATCCGGATGACCTTTTTCAGATCGGCTGCATCGGCCTGATCAAAGCGATCGATAATTTCGACACCACTCTTCAGGTAAAATTTTCCACCTATGCAGTTCCCATGATCATCGGAGAGATCCGAAGATATCTCCGTGATAACAACAGCATACGGGTCAGCCGTTCTCTGCGGGATATCGCTTACAAAACCATCTATACCCGGGAAAACTATATGCGGCAGCATCTCAAAGAGCCTACCATTGCAGAAATCGCTGATGAGATCGGTATCGACAAGGAAATGATCGTCTATGCCATGGATGCGATCCAGAGCCCGGTAAGCCTTTTTGAGCCCGTGTATTCCGAAGGCGGAGATACCCTATATGTTATGGATCAGATCAGTGATAAAAAGAACCTGGAAGAAAACTGGGTGGAGGATATTTCTCTTCGAGATGCCATGAACCGGCTTGGAGAGCGTGAACGTCACATTATCGATCTCCGCTTCTACGAGGGAAAAACCCAAATGGAGGTAGCTGATGAGATTGGTATCTCCCAGGCTCAGGTCAGCCGACTGGAAAAACATGCTCTTCGCAGTATGCGAAACTATCTCCGGAATTGATTCATCTCTCTTCAGACAAAAAGCTGCAGCAGAATATCTGTTATCCTGCCGCAGCTTTTATCTCTTATTTCAGCGCTTTCTCAATTTCTTCGATCACGATCCGAAGCGCCTTCAGCCTTGCATATTTCTTATCTACGGATTCCAGAATGTGCCATGGTGCATAAGCAGTACTGGTTTTCTGAAGCATCTCATCTACTGCTGTTTCATACTGATCCCATTTTTCACGGTTTCTCCAGTCCTCATCCGTGATCTTCCACTGTTTTTCCGGATTGCTCTGGCGGTCGTTGAACCTGGCAAGCTGGGTGTCCTTATCAATGTGGACCCAGAATTTCACGATCACAGCGCCCCAGTCAGAAAGCTCCTTCTCAAATTCATTGATCTCATTGTAGGCACGTCTCCAGTCATTCTCGCTGCAGAAGCCCTCCAGACGTTCTACCATCACTCTTCCGTACCACGTCCGATCAAAGATGGCAATGTGACCATCCTTGGGAAGCCTTGTCCAGAAACGCCACAGATAATGACGGGCTTTTTCATGAGGCTCCGGACTTGCGATAGGATGTACCTCAAATCCACGGGGATCAAGAGCCTCCGTGATCCTCTTGATATTTCCTCCCTTTCCGGCAGCATCCCAGCCTTCATAGGTGATGATCACAGGCACTCTTTTTCGGTAAAGACGGTTATGCAGACTTCCAAGCTTTGCCTGCAGTTCCTTAAGCTCTGCCTTGTACTCTTCATCCCCCACTTCTTTTCCATCCAGAGGAATCTCGCTTAATCTGGGCATCTCCACCAGAGGAAAAACATTCTGCAGGATCGGCACTGCATGTTTGCTGTTTTCCATGGCAACCTCTATATTGCTGATCATGGTTTCCAGTACCTGCAGTTCTGCCCACTTCCGGTCACCGGCATCGACAATATACCATGGAGCCGCAGATGTATTGGTATCCTGCATATACTGGTCGAAAATCTTTCTGCACTTCTTATAATGATCATTCTGCCAGAGATCATATTCATTGACTCTCCATCTGGTATCCTTGCTTTCCAGAAGGATGCCCATACGTTTTTCCTGTTCTTTCCGGTCGATCTGCATAAAAAATTTCAGGAGTACATATCCATTATCCGTCAGCTGACGTTCAAATCTCCGGATACTGTCAATCCGTTTTGAATAATTGTCACCCTTCAGCTTTTTATCCATACGTTCACGACAGGTCTGATCCATCCATCCTGAATCCAGGAATGTAAACTTGCCCGCTTCCGGGATTTCCCTGAAATATCGGTAAAGAAATGGTTTCCGAAGGTCTTCCTCTGTAGGTGCTGACATAGTCGCAACTTTGAAGAAACGAGGATCGATATTCTTGATCACCTTACTTATGGTACTTCCTTTTCCGGAAGCTCCCCAGCCTTCAAACAGCACGATCACCGGAATCTTATGCTCTTTCAGAGCCATCTGCAATTCATATAATCTGGTTCTTGCAGCGCTTAAACGCACTTTGATATCCTCTTTTTCCGGAATCTGTTCCGGGTTCCAGTTTTTCAACATCTGCATCGTCCTTCCTTGAATTTTTTGAATATTCATATTATACCACAGAAGATCTTATTTTACGATAATTTTTACATAATTTTAACCTTTAGCCTCACAAAAGCAAACAAATTGCACAACAAAAATCATTCATAAGCATCGAAAATCTTTTTAACCTCTTGACATTTTTGTCGCCGCTTCATACAATAGACGCTGATTGTTATTTTTTTAACTTCATAAAAAAGCAGTGCCTGAAAACTGTTGAAATAATAAAGATCAAGGAGCCGATCATGAAACTCACAGAAAAACTTCTGCAGAAAATGGAACAGAAAAAAGAACTCTATGGCGATGGCATCATCATGCCGGACGGGGATTACCGTCTGATCCAGGATGGACACTTAAAAACTCTCATGTCCCTTCTTCCATATACAGAAAACGAAATCTGGAAAATGATCCCCGATGATGATTCCGCACTTTTCTGGCTGGTAGAAAAAACAAGCTGCGTACTGACCGATGTCAATTCCACGATCGGAATGAAGATGACCCCCGCACAGCAGAAAACCTACGAAGCACTTTCCAGTCGCGGGATCATCTCTGATGAATATTATGATCTTACCAAACAGCGGGAAAAAGTAAAAGCTGCCCGGGCTAACGCCTGAGCAGCTTTTATTTATATCTGTCAGTCCTCATACCCTTCCAGAAAAGAATGTTTCACTCCATCTTTTTTGTATGCGATAACTGTATGAAGATTAACATTTTCCACACTTCGGAAAATATTACTTTCTACATGTGGATTTACCTTCTTAAGTTCTGCAATCAGATTCTTGATCTCCATTCTCTTGGAAACACTGGTACCATCTGTACGGCAGGTAGTACAGGTATCGGTAAATTTACATGCACACTGGATAAAATGAAGGTCATTATAATCTCTCCAGTGTTTGATATCTGCCTCCCGGATCAGATACATAGGACGGATCAGCTGCATTCCCTCAAAATTTGTACTATGGAGCTTCGGCATCATAGTCTGTACCTGCGCTCCGTAAAGCATTCCCATCAGGATCGTCTCGATCACATCATCATAGTGATGTCCAAGAGCGATCTTGTTGCAGCCAAGCTCCTTTGCCTTGCTGTAAAGATAGCCCCTTCTCATACGGGCACAGAGATAGCATGGGGATTTTTCTATATTATAAACCGCATCGAAGATCTCAGTCTCAAACACTGTGATCGGAATCCCGAGAAGCCTGGCATTGTGCTCGATCACCGCACGGTTTGCCTCATTATATCCCGGATCCATCACAAGAAACACCAGTTCAAAGGGAAACTTGTTATGACGCTTCAGTTCCTGGAACAGTTTGGCCATCAGCATGGAATCCTTACCACCGGAAATACAGACTGCTATCTTATCTCCCGGCTTCACCAGCTCATAATCGTTGATTCCCCTGGCAAATCTGGAAAACAGCTGCTTATGGAACTTTTTGCGGATACTCAGCTCGATATCCTTCCGCCGCTGTTCCATTGCATCATTTTCCTCTTCTTCACTGTTCTCTTTACCGGATTCTTTCTGCATCTGCTGAAAAAGCCATCCTGTATATCCACCTTTCAGGCTCAGTGCGGGAATTCCTTTTTCCCGGAGCATCTCTGCACCCTCCTGGCTGAAAAGCCCTCTTGTACAGTAAAGGACCGGGATCTTATCCCCCCTCAGTTCTTCTGCCCGCTCTTCCAGTTCCTGTTCCGGAACAGAGATTGCTCCCGGGATCATTCCATATTCTACAGTTACTTTATCACGGGTATCTATCAGAAGATATTTCCCCCGTTCTTTCTCTATCTGGTCAAAAGAAATCTCCAGTGTTTCTTCATTCATACTGCTATTATTCCTTTCCTTACATTTTCAAAGTTTCTGGTTCATATTGTAAGCCTTCCCGTCAAAAACCTCAAGAAGATTTTCCCGAAGGTTCCCGCGTTATTGGAATGCTGCTGTTCACTTTGTTCTCAACAACCCAGCCTGTACTTTTTTCTGAAAATCAGTTATAATATTTTTGTTTGTAAAAAAATTTTCACCAAGGAGGATACCGGAAATGAAAACACAGAATCAGACTATGCTCTCTGAGAATACACTGACATCCCGGCCCACAGATATTATTGCGGGATTTCCTGTACGTCCCGGGTTTTTTGAATTAAATGGCGCTACTCCTCTTTCCAACGGAGTCAACTTTACCGCACATACCCGCCACGGTACATCCTGCGAGCTTCTTCTTTTCCACTCCGGAGAAGAGGAACCCTTCGCAGTCCTTCCTTTTCCCAATGCCTGTCGTATCGGTGATGTCTACTCCATGATCGTCATGGGACTGGACATCGAAGATCTGGAGTACGGCTACCGCATTGACGGTCCTTACGAACCGGAAAAGGGTCACATCTTCGATAAGACAAAGGTTCTTCTTGATCCTTATGCCAAAGCCGTTGCCGGTCAGCGTGAATGGGGCCAGCAAAAGATCGGAAGCTATCATGCCCGTGTGGTACGTGATTCCTTTGACTGGGAAGACATGCCGCAGTCCACCCGTAAGATCAGTGACCTGATCATCTATGAGCTTCACGTCCGCGGCTTTACACAGGATTCTTCTTCCGGTGTTATGCACCCGGGAACCTTTGCCGGTCTTCGTGAAAAGATCCCTTATCTCAAGGAACTGGGGATCAACGCCGTAGAGCTGATGCCGATCTTCGAGTTTGACGAGAATATGAATGCCCGTACTGTAAATGGCAAACGGCTTCTGGAATACTGGGGATACAATTCTGTCAACTTCTTTTCTCCAAACACCAGCTATGCTTCCAAGCCGGAGCATAACTGTGAGGGAACTGAGCTGAAAGAGCTGATCCGTGAGCTCCACGAAAATGGCATCGAAGTAATTCTTGATGTTGTATTCAATCATACCGCCGAAGGAAACGAGCTGGGAAAAACCTTCTGCTTTAAGGGCTTTGACAATAAGGTTTATTATATGCTGACTCCAGAGGGAAATTACTACAATTTCAGCGGATGTGGAAATACTCTGAACTGTAACCATCCCATTGTACGTCAGATGATCCTTGAATGCTTACGTTACTGGACCATCAACTACCGTGTGGACGGCTTCCGCTTCGATCTTGCCAGCATTCTCGGACGCCATGAGGACGGTTCTCCACTTAACAATCCGCCCCTTCTGGAGCTTCTCGCTTACGATCCGGTCCTTAGAAATGTCAAACTGATCGCAGAAGCCTGGGATGCCGGCGGGCTGTATCAGGTTGGTTCTTTCCCTGCCAGCCGCAAATGGGCTGAATGGAATGGCCGTTACCGTGACTGCCTCCGTTCCTTCCTGAAGGGAGATTTCTGGAATGCCTGGGACGCTGCATGGAGTATTTCCGGTTCCGGTGATCTGTACGGAGGCTTTTATTCTGATCATAATGACAATTATGCAGGATACAATTCCTGTGTCAATTTCCTTACCTGCCACGATGGCTTCACCATGTATGATCTTTATTCCTACAATGAAAAACACAACGAAGCAAACGGCTGGAATAACACCGACGGTTCCAACGATAACCGCAGCTGGAACTGTGGAGAAGAGGGCGATTCCACCAACCCCGAAGTGCTCTCCCTCCGCTTCCGCATGATACGAAATGCCTGTGCTGTACTGATGTCCAGCCGCGGAACCCCGATGTTCCTTGCAGGTGATGAATTCGGAAACACAAAACACGGAAATAACAATACCTACTGTCAGGATAACGAAACCTCATGGATCAACTGGAAGCTTCTGGAGAAAAATCACGATCTTTTTGAATTTTTCAAATTTATGATCCGGTTCCGTAAAGACCACCCTGTTATCTCCCGGAAGCTTCCCAACGCAGTATGCGGTATGGAAAATATCCACACTCATAACATTGACGCAAGGGATGTGACCATTCCAAGAGATGCCCACACCTTCGCTGTAAGCTTTGCAGGCTATGATAAGAGCAAAGGCACTGATGACCTGATCTACATTGTGATCAACGCATACTGGGAGGACGTAACGGTCACACTTCCGGAGCTTGCCCGTCCCGGTGCATGGTATCTCTGTGTCAACACGTTCGGTGACGGAAATGGCCGTTATTTCTACGAAAAAGGCCAGGAGCCACGCATTGAACACGATTTCTGCATGCGGCCCAGATCCGTTGCCATCTTTACCGGCCGCAATTATTAGAATTTATATCAGGGGCAAAATTCTTTTTGTCCCTGTCTGAAAGAAATGGAGTATTTTGAATGGAATTAAAAAACAGAACTTTGTCCAATTTTGCAGAACTTGTAGAAACAGGTGAATGTAAAAAATTCCGCGGTCGTCTGAAGACAGGCATAGACCTTGGTACTGCCAATACCGTTCTTGCCGTTGTCGACCGGAATAACCGTCCCATAGCCGGAATTTCCGCACCATCCCATGCGATTCAGGATGGAGTGATCGTCAATTACTATGAATCTGTCCAGCTTGTGACAAAGCTTAAAAATGAGCTGGAGGAAAGGCTTGGCACAGAACTTACTTACGGTGCTGCTGCCATCCCTCCGGGAGTTTCTGAAGGCAGTGTCAAAAGCATCGGCTATGTTCTGGAGGGTGCCGGTTTCGAGGTTACAAATATCGTGGACGAGCCTACTGCCGCAGCTGCTGTCCTTAAGATCACAGACGGTGCTGTTGTGGATGTGGGTGGCGGCACAACCGGTATCAGCATCCTGAAAGACGGAAAAGTTATCTACACCGATGATGAGGCTACTGGCGGCAGCCATATGACCATGACAGTCGCCGGTCACTATAAGATCCCTTATGAGGAAGCCGAAGTATTGAAAACTACTCCGGAAAAAGAAGACGAAATTTTCCCTGTGATCAAGGCCACTGTAGAAAAAATGGCTGTGATCACCGAGAAATTTCTAAAGGGCTATCAGGTTCCGGCTGTTTATGTAGTTGGCGGTTCTTCCATGTTTAAGGAATTTACTACCGTTTTTGAAAAGAGGCTGAAGCTTCCGGTATACCGTCCGGTCCATCCGCTTCTTGTTACGCCCCTTGGCATCGCATATCACTGTGAGCTGCCAAAAATCTAAGCTCTTCCCGGTCTGGTCCTACGATTCTCCAGAAGGCAAACAACCTCCACTGAATCGGTGAGCGGGAACATATCAACCGGCTGCATCTTCTTTACCAGGTAATCTCTCTTAGTAAGGCAGGCAAGATCTCTTGCCAGGGTTTCCGGGTTGCAGGATACATAAACAATTTTTTCCGGTGAAAGAGTCAAAAGGGAGTGAAGGAATTTACGGTCACTTCCGGAACGTGGCGGATCCATGAGAACAACCTCCACCTTCTCTCCCTCTGCTGCCATTCCTTCCATAAACCATCCTGCATCTCCCGGAACAAAACGAACATTACGGATCTTGTTTTCCCTGGCATTCATTCTGGCATCACGGATAGCATCACGGTTCAGTTCTACACCAATGACATCCCTGGCATTCCCGGAAGCGATGATCCCGATAGTACCTGTGCCGCAGTAAGCATCGATCACCCTCTCTTTTCCTGTCATTGCCGCAAACTCCATAGCCTTTCCGTAAAGTACTTCTGTCTGCACAGGATTTACCTGATAAAAAGAAGATGGAGAAATACGGAAGGTCAGTCCCATAAGTCGATCTTTGATGAATCCCGGTCCGTAAAGTACGATATTGCGGTCTCCAAGTACCATGCTTGTCTGTCTGTCATTGACATTGAGAACCACCGTAGTGATCTCCGGATGCTCTTTACGGAGAGCTTTTACAAAGTTATTCTTAGATGGAAATATTGGAGAAACCGTAACTAATACCACCATGATCTCTCCTGTGGAAAAGCCTCTCCGCACAAGCACATGGCGGAGAAGTCCATATCCTGTATCCTCATCATAGGTCTTGATCTTAAAGGATTTCAGCATACCACGTATGGTACGGATGATCTCCTGACTTTTTTTATCTTCGATCATACAGTCATCTACGGAAACGATCCTATGACTCTTCTCCTCATAAATCCCGGAAATTACGTTTCCCTTCCGGTCACGGCCAAAAGCTGCATGAACTTTGTTTCTGTAATAATAGGGATCTTCCATTCCAATGATCGGCTCTACTTTTCCGAATTTTTTCAGAAGGCCTTCTGTAATTCTCTGTTTCCTGCGAAGCTGCTCCTGGTAGGATACACCCTGATAACGGCAACCGCCGCATTTCTTCGCAACTGAACAGACAGTCTCTTTCTGTTCCATTTTTATCTCTCCTCTTTTATGGGCACAAAAAAGATGTTCCCAGTTATTTTCACTGAGAACATCTTATCAGACCTTTTCTTTTTTTACAAGAAAATCCTTGGCCTACTCCTGATATGGCTCATTAAATACAAGAATATGTCTCTTCACATTCTCGTAAGTACCCTGAACCATAGCATCATTGAGGTCAAAGAAATTATGCTTGTCTGTTGATTCCATATATTTCTCCACATGAGCTGTCAGGCTGTTAAAGCTTGCTGTGGCAATATTCACCTTACGGATGCCAAGAGAAATCGCCCTCTGGAAATCTTTATCAGTGATACCACTGCCGCCATGAAGAACCAGCGGAATATCCACTTTCTCATGGATCTTCTCCAATACATCAAAAGCAAGCGTCGGCGCTACCGGATAATTACCATGGGCATTACCGATGGCAACTGCAAGCGCATCAATACCTGTCTCTCTTGCGTAAACGACCGCATCATCTGGATCTGTGCAGCGGATACCGTGGTCACAGCTTCCATCCTCACTTCCGCCCACAAATCCCAGCTCAGCCTCAACTGTAGCGCCGTATTTACGTGCTTTCTCCACAACGGCCTTTACTCTGGCGATGTTTTCCTCAAAAGGAAGCGTAGAAGCATCCAGCATAACCGATGTAAAGCCAAGCTCCAGAGCCTTGTCAACCGTCTCAAAAGTAAGACCATGATCCAGATGGACAGCCACATCCACCTTAGCCTCCTTTGCAGCCTGTACCATCATCGGTCCCATCAGGTGAAGCGGAGAATTTTTCAAACGCACCTCCGCGATCTGAAGGATGATCGGAGTATCCAGTTCTTCTGCTGCGCGGATCGCACCTCTTACCATTTCCATATTACCAACACTGAAAGCACCGCAGCCAATATTTTTCTCTTCGGCACATCTCAGCAGATCTTTCATTTTCACAAGTGCCATGATTCGGCCCTCCTGTCCTGTTTATCGTACACTATTTGCATCTTCTTACAGAAAAAAGCGGTGTCAAAGCACTACTGGCTGATACCGCTTTTTCTATGCAAAGCGGACATCTTTATTCCGCTTAACTGTACATCAGCATGCACCTATTTCCCTGTCGTAATTATAAGCCTGTCTTCTCAGCAATGAATTTTCTTGCACGGATCGCATACTCAAGCGGATTAGCCTTAGCCGGATCCTGCTCAGCCTCAACAACCATATATCCTTCGTAGCCTGCATCCTCGAGAACCTTGAAGATCGGATCATAGTTGATGCATCCATCTCCCGGAATCGTGAAGGCACCGGCTCTTACGCCTGCAAGGAAGCTCATGTTTTCTTTCTTAACCTGCTCAACAACTTCCGGACGGATATCCTTCAGATGAACATGTTTGATCCTGTGAACATATTTCTTTACAACCTCAAGAGGATCCTCTCCACAGTATGTAAAGTGACCGGTATCAAAAAGAAGACTTACATATTCAGGATCTGTATTCTCCATCATACGGTCAACCTCAGCAAGGCTCTGTACAACAGTACCCATACGATGATGGAAAGTAAGAGCAATACCATACTCCTCTTTTGCGATCTTACCAAGCTTGTTCATGCCTGTGCAGAAGGTATCCCACTCTTCGTCATTCATCTCATATTTATGTCCGAAAATCGGAGTATCCATCTGGCCCTGAACACTGTGGCTCTGCTCAGATGCGCCGATCACTTTCGCACCCATAGCTTTCAGGAAAGTAAGCTGTGCACGGAACTCCTTCTCAACCTCCTCAAACGGTTTGGTGATCAGGAAACTTGAGAACCACTGGTTACAGATCTCAACACCACGAAGCTCAAGAGCCTTCTTAAGAACCTCAGGATCCTTCGGATACTTGTTGCCCACCTCGGAGCCTGTGAAACCGGCAAGAGCCATCTCACTGACGCACTGCTCAAAAGTATTCTCTTTGCCAAGATCCGGCATATCATCATTTGTCCATGCAATTGGTGCAATACCAAGCTTTACTTTATTCTTATCAAACATTGATCAATTCTCCTTTTTTATTTGAATTATTCCATAATCTCAGAAATCTTAACCGGTCTGTGCTCCTCGCTGGATTTCTTAGCTGCAAGACCCATTAATACCGGCTTCAGACCATCATAAACATTAAGAGGTGTCTCTTTGTCATTAACGATCGCATCAATAAATGCTGCAACCTCTTTACCATAAGCGTCCATGTATCTCTCAAGGAAGAAGAACATCGGCTTCTCACCTGTAACACCCTCAGCATTGCTGATCACTGTGGAAGACTGGCTGTCATTGGAAATAGCAGCCATACCATCAGAACCGAAAACCTCAGCTCTCTGATCATAGCCATAGGAAGCTCTTCTGCAGTTATCGATAACAGCAATAGCACCATTCTCCATCTGAAGAGTGATAACAGCTGTATCAACATCCCCAGCCTCACCAATAGCCGGATCAACCAGATTTGCGCTCTGAACATAAACCTCTGTAGCATCGCAGCCTGCAAGATAACGAACCATATCGAAATCATGAATTGTCATATCCAGGAACATGCCACCGGAAACCTTAACATAATCAATGCTAGGCGGCTCAGGATCGCGAGAAGTGATCTTGATGATCTCCGGTTTACCAACCTTACCAGCTGCAACAGCCTGCTGAAGAGACTCAAAGTTATGGTCGAATCTTCTGTTAAAACCAACCTGATATTTCAGATTTGTGCCCTCAAGAGCATCGATAACCTCTTTGATCTTGGCAATGTCATGATCGATCGGTTTCTCACAGAAAACATGCTTGCCAGCCTTGATAGCCTCTACAGAAATCGGAGAATGAGTATCTGTAGAAGAACAGATCAGAACTGCGGAAATCTCAGGATCATTGATGATCTCCTTATAATCCTTAGTCGTGTGCTCAACACCCATGCTCTTAGCCCATGCAGCAGTCTCATCATTTAAGAAAGGATCTGCAACCGTCTTGATCACCGCATCCGGCACCCTTGTTGTGATACTGGTAATATGAACTCTACCAATTCTACCTGCTCCGATAATACCAACTTTAATCATAGTTTTGATCTCCTTTTGATTTATTTTCCCAATGTAATCTCCTTGCGTGTCCGAACACGCTCTTTATGCTTAATATAATATCATCGCAACACACAAATCGCAACCCCTAATATTGTACAATATTACCATCTTTTTTCTATTAAAAATGACGAGAACTATTTTTAGCCACAATATGTAATATTTTTAGGTCAACTTCACCGAAAATATCTCCAACACATTCCCATACAATCACCCTAATCATCCCACACACCACCCCCTCCAAACATCCAGCACAGCATCACAACTCACATCCCTTCAAGCATCCAGCACAGCATCACAGCTCACATCCCCTCAAACATCCAGCACAGCGCCGATGCCACACCCCTTCCAGCATCCAGCGCAGCGCCGATGCCCACAACTCTCCCGGCAAACAGACGCAAACTCAGCCCTTGCAGTCGTCCAGCGCAGCGCTGACGACCCACAACCTATCGTCAAACGACATTTTTTCTCGCTGGAAGCACCAGCCGCGGAAGGGGATGCTGTCTGGCTCTGCTTCTGCAGGAGGGGAGCTGATTCTTGGACGGCGGGAATCTGCGTTGTTTTTCAAAAGTCCGCTGTCTGAGCGGCAACAGGCCGCGAGTTCGGACTTTTGAAAAACGCTTTTAGCAGATTTCCGGCGTCCTAGAAGTCAGCCCCCGACGAAGCCGCAGACCAGACAGCATCCCCTTCCGCGGCGTCCCTCCGCACAAAAAAAGGAGACACCCCACTTCAGTGTCTCCCCTCCGGAATCGTATACTCATTCCTTATATATATTTCCGTAAAAATCTTCGCCCTCTCCGGCGCTTCCCCATTAAACAGCAGCCGGAACAAAATCATCACCGGCTCATACCCCTGTATCCTGGCATCCTGCCCGATCAGGAAATGAATAAATCCTTCCCTCATCAGCTCATAATTCCGCCCCATAAAATCATTGGCAACCATCTTCACCTGACCAGCTTTCCCCGCTCCGGCAATTGCCTCACACACCCCTTCCTCCCCATGAGAAGTAAGATATATCCCGTCAAGATCCGGAACATCCTTAAATATCCCTTCCGTAATTTCCCTGGCCCTGCCATTCTCCTCAAAGCAATACTCCGGCCCAATGATCTCAATCCCAGGATACTTCCGCGCAATTTCCTCACGGAATCCAACCACCCTGCTACTCAGAGAAGTATTGGTACTATAGCCGGAAATCACAACAACCTTTCCTTTTCCACCGGTCAGCTCCCCCATAAGCCCCGCAGCCGCACGGCCACACTGCACACCGTTCTGCCCTACAAAGCAAAGCCGTTTCGTATCCTCCACATCCGAAGTAAACGTCACCACCGGGATCCGAAATTCCTCCACAAACCGGTCAATTTCCCTTTTCACGCGTTCCTCATCCAAAGGAACCATGGCAATACCACGAACCTCTTCCATCCGCATCTTCTCCATGGCGAGAATAACATCCTCCGCATTCTGATGCTCGATCTTATGGACCAGGACTGTACCACCAAGATTATCCACCTCAGCGCACGCCTCCTGGATTCCCTTCAGAACTTCTTTCATAAAAGGTGTTTCCGCACCCTGCAGGATCACGCCGATCTTAATATTATTTCTGCTCATGGATAGAGCACGGCCCAGTTGATTCGGCTTATACCCCATCTCATCAGCGATGGCACGGATCCTCTCAGCAACCTCCGGACGGATCCTGCCCCTGTTATTTAACGCTCTGTCAACAGTACCTCTGGAAACACCGGCAGCTTCCGCGATCTGCCTTATAGTAACTCCCATACTAAGCACCTCTTTCTATGATAATCCGGATTCTTTTCTGTATTCCGCAGGACTTAAGCCCGTAAACTTCTTAAATATCTTGGAAAAATAATGATAATCTCCAAACCCGGAACGCAACGCCACATCCTTAACTTTACAGTTCGTCTCTGAAAGAAGCTTCTTTGCACAGTCGATCCGAAGCTCCTGCACATAATTGGAAAAACCGATCTTCATCTCCTGTTTGAAAAGATAACTGAGATAAGCAGGATTTACCTCCGCCGCATCTGCTGCATCCTGAAGGCTGATCGGCGCTTCATAATGTTCCCGGATAAACTCCAGTGCTTTTTTCACAGCAGCAGAGATCCCCTCCGGAACAGCATCCTCTTCCCCCACAAAAAGCTGCGAAATACAGGCACTGCCCTTTTCCCTGAATTTCTCAAAGCTTTCGATATCTCCATACCAGATGGGCTCTTTCTCAATTCCGGCTGTCTGATTCAATTTCTTAAACCACTGTACCAGAAGTCTTCCATCGGTATAGCGATCCTGACAGTCAGCGAGAACCTGTGTCCAAAGCTCCTCCGCTTTCTTTCGGTCTTTCCCTGCCTTCAGCCTGGAAATCTGCCCCTCCAGCTTCTCAGCACTTTCCGGTAAAACACTGTCCGCTTTCTTCCGTCCTTCAAAATAAAGGATCTCTTTTTTCTCATAAAAATGCAGCTTCATCATTTCTCTGGCCTGCTGATAAGCCTGGCGAATCCCATCCTCTCCCATGCAGACACTGCTGACACTGATACCAAAATCACAAAGATCCTCCTGACAGTGCCGATAGCAGATCGCTGCTGCCTCAGTCAGTCTCTGCTGCATAGCCGATGTCCTGCAGTCTCTGGAAAGATCAAGAAAACAGCAAAAAATCCCTGCGCCAAGATAGACCACTTCCGTAAATTCACTTTCTGTCCCAAGAAGCTCCTCCGTACGTTCCAGCAGTCTGTGGCGGAAATGATGGGAATACTGTTCCACTTCCAGCGGCGTCCATTGTCTTTCCCTCTCTGCCCAGTTCTCCATAAACATACAGATCACAGCACTGTTAAAATATTTCCCGGCGATTCCGGCTTCCACACGCTTTTCCTCACGTGCCTGATTTTTCAGCATCCCCGAGATCAGTCCGTTAAAAAAATAATACTTCAGAGCGTGACTTCCCAGATGGATCAGCTTTCTCGTCCGTGCCTGTTCCTGACTTTTTTCTCTGCGCTTCTCGATCAGCCGGGCTGATTTTTCCAGAGTATCATAAAGACTATCCTCGTCCAGACTGTTCTTTAATACATATTCATCCGCCCCAAGGCGCATGGCCTCTTTTACATATTCAAAATCATCATGACAGCTGAGCACGATAATATAGATATCCCTGTTTTCCTCACGGATCTTTCTGATCAGCTCAATTCCATCCATCACAGGCATGGTAAGATCCGTCACAAGAACATCGATTTTTTCTTTCTGAAGGAATCCATAAGCTTCCTCCCCGTCTTCTGCATCATCCACGATCTCATATCCTGCTTTTTCCCAGGAATCCAGGGTTTTGAGATAGCTCCTTACAAGAAAATC
>NZ_JBCLNI010000044.1:0-15707 GCF_039062885.1 Blautia sp. 2227st1_G12_2227SCRN_220401
AATTGATGTATTTGTTCCCTTGAAAATGCTGATAGATACTGTGTTTTAGCGGATAATCAGATTTTTATTGTGTTTTTTAATGCAAAGTCTTTATAAAAAATTATTCACGATTCCAGAACATTCGGAAAGACTGGAATTTATAGTAGATCAGGCGGAACGCATTACGGGAATTAGCGATTTTGGAAAGTATATGAGTAAGATCCTGGCAATTGATACATTTTTTATGAATGAAGATCGGCATATGCATAATATTGGAGTCTTAATGGATGCAGAAGAAAAATATCATTTGTGTCCAATATTTGATAATGGTGCAGGACTGCTATCAGATATACAGATGGATTATCCGATGGAAGAAAACATAAATAATCTGATGGAGGAGGCACGATCAAAAACTCTGTGTGAAGATTTTGATGAGCAGATCGAGATTGCAGAAGAATTGTATGGTCAGCAGATAAGGCTGAAATTTAATGAAAAAGATGTAAAAGAAATATTGGATATGGAAAGTTATTATCCGCAGGAATATAAAGAAAGAGTATTTGAGATTATTATGAGCAGGAGAAGAAAGTACAGATATTTATTTTGAATAACTGTGCGTCGTATTCTTGGCATTTTGGTAATAAAGCAGGTGCAAAAGTTATCACATGTGCAGCTGCCGGTTTTTTACAGTAAAAAAATGTTCAAAAATGTCTGTAAACAGACAAAATATGACAAAAATATTCTAAACAAAGCTTGATTAAATGTGATGGGAAATTTATAATTTTATTATAAATGTGAATTTGAAAATGGGGGAAATCTATGAAGAAAAAGAATATTGCATGGCTGCTGTCTGGGGCTATGATCCTGACAACAGCGGCGGCTCCGGTGGAGACAGTGTCTGTGTATGCGGCTGAGGAATTTCAGGCAGATGAAACAGAAGTAGCAGGAACAGAAAACGGAGATACAGCGACAGAGACAACAGCGGAAATTGCAGTAGATGCAGCGGAAAATGAAACTGCAGGAGCGGATGAAAGTGAGGAAACTGTCGCTGCAGCGTCAGACGCAGAAGGCGAGGAAGAAACTGAAAGTGAAGGATCCGATGAGAATGCGCAGGCTGACGATGCCAGTAATCTGGAGATGTTTGACGACAGTGCAGAGGAACTGAATGTAGAGACAGAAGCAGACAGCTCTGAGAATGTAGAACTGGAAGCAGAAGTGGAAAATGGTTTTTCGGATGGAGAAGCTGTGATAGCTGGTGCGGGTGACAGTTCGAAAGTTGTTGACAGTGGAAGCTGTGGAAGTAACGCTACTTATACGCTGTATGGGGATGGACGGCTTGTGATTGAGGGTAGTGGAATTGTAGATGAATATTTTAACAGTATCACCAGTAACGATAAAAAAATAAAAAGTGCGGAAATTGGGGAAGGAATTACAGCTCTTAAGGTTTCGGAGGGAGCAGGAGTATTTGAAAATTGTAGTGATTTGAGCACTGTGACACTGCCGAAAAGTTTAACGACCTTGGGTAATTGGACATTTTCAAACTGTGAAAGCCTAAGTACAATCGTATTGCCGGAAAGTTTAACAAATATTGGAAAATATGCATTCCGTTGTTGTAATAATTTAAATAACGTCACTATTCCTCAGGGAGTAACAACGATAGAAAGTTATACATTCTCTGAATGTAGTGGCTTACAGAATGTTGTATTACCAGAGAGCGTAACGACTATTGGAGAGAGCGCATTTCAGTATTGCAGTAACCTGAGCAGTGTTAATATTCCTAAAAGTGTAACATCAATAGGACAGAGAGCATTTGACCACTGTGAAAAACTGAATAATATTGTATTACCGGAAGGTCTTGCAACTGTTGAAGAAGGTACGTTTTATAATTGCAGTAGCCTGAGCAGCATCAATATTCCAAACAGTGTGACATCAATTGGAAAGGTTGCGTTTGCGAATTGCAGTGAATTAGGAGGCGGTATTGTTTTACCGGACAGCCTGACAACCTTAGGAGAGAATGCGTTTGCATATTGTGAGAAGCTCAGTAGTGTAACACTTTCCAAAAATCTGAAAAGTATAGAAGCGAATACCTTTTATAATTGCAGCAGCTTAACAGCTATTGAAATTCCGGATAGTCTGACAGATATAGGAACAGGAGTATTTTCCGGCTGTTCAGATTTGAGAAGTGTTAAACTTCCATCCGGACTTAAACGTATAAATAATTCTATGTTTTCAGGGTGCGGAAGATTGAACAGTATTGTAATTCCAGACGGTGTCACAGAAATTGGAGAAGCGGCTTTTTCAGGCTGTGGAAGACTGACGGAAATTAATCTGCCAGCTGGAGTGACAACGATTGAAGCTGGCGCATTTAGTAGCACTGGCGTAACAGAGTTTAAATTACCGAATGGTCTGAAAACAATCGGAGACAGTGCATTTTCAAGTGATCAATACAGTACGATGATAGTTCCGGGATCCGTAACAGATATAGGAAAATATGCATTTGCAAGGAATGACAATTTAAAAACTGTTGAACTTCCGGACAGTATCACCGAGATCAAAGACAGTATATTTTATGATGACTATAATCTTGAAAGCATAAAACTGCCGAAGAACCTGAAGACAATAGGTGAGCATGCATTTACCTGGTGTCGTAGCATTAAGAGTCTGGAAATTCCAGACAGTGTGACAGAAATTGGGGAATATGCATTTTCAGCCTGTTATGGTCTCGAAACAATTCATTTGCCAAAAGGGCTGACAAATGTTGTATATGGTACATTTGTAGACTGCAGTAAACTTACAGACATCACCATCCCGGAAAATGTAACTAAGATTGACACCGATGCATTTAAAGGCTGCCAGGCGCTCAGAAGCGTTTACATTCCAGGGAATTCTGTAAAAATCGAGAAACGTGCGATCGGCTACAATTCAGATACCGAGAAGAACAGTACACTTGTGCTCATAGGCCATAAAGGCTCCACAGCCGAAACCTACGCAGCAGGAGAAAACTTCGCATTCCACAATGTTACAGATCCGTTGACACATTATGCAAGTGTTGAGCCAACCTGTATAAACGAGGGAAATATTGAATACTGGCATTGCAATGTATGCGGAAAAGATTTCAGCAATGAGGCAGGAACCGTAGTTTCCGGTGAGACAAAAATCGAGAAGCTTGAACATAAATTTACATGGGTTGACTGGAAAGAAGCAACCTGTACGGAAGATGGAAACAGAGGTTACTGGCATTGTGAATCCTGCGGAAAAAATTATGATGATACATACAATGGAAATGAATTAGAATCTGTAGTATATCCTGCAACAGGCCATGAACTGGAATTAGTTCCGGGATTAGCTGCCAATTGCTGGAACTCAGGCAGACGTGAATACTATCAGTGCATGAAATGCGGAAAGTGTTTTCTGGACAAAGAGGCAAAAAAGGAGATTTTTGATCCGAATGATGAGTTGATTACTCCTATACTGGGGCATGAATGGTCAGAATGGAAATTGCGGGAGATTGCAACAGGTGCTCATGGATACCAGATTGGAAAAAGCTACCCGATAGATGCATCAGAGGCTTATCAGAATGAGAGAACTTGTAAGCGGTGCGGACAGATAGAATTTGGAGAAATTCTGACTTATACGGTCCATGTTAATGTAGATCAGATCACCCTGAAATATGGTCAGTCCACAACTGCAGTCCGTGCTTCTGGTTTTACAAAAGGAGATTATGTAAAGAGTGTAACAGCAAGAAATAAGAATCTTGTAACAGTGTCCAATGTCAGCAAAAATGGTACATTCAAACTTACTGCAAAAAACAGATCCGGAAAAACGTATGTGGATATTAATTTAAAAAGTGGAGTATCAGTTGCTGTAATGATAACTGTTCAGAAAGGCAAGGTATCCACCCGCTACATCACAAACCTGAAATCCACCCGCATCTACAAAGGAAAAACAGTAACTCTGAAACCAGTTCTTGACCCGATCACAAGTCAGGATAAGGTTACATACAGCACTTCCAACAAGAATATTGCAACTGTAAATTCCAAAGGTGTTGTCACAGGAAAACAGGTAGGCACTGCCAAGATCACAGTAAAAGCCGGAAGCAAAAAATCAGTTGTTACTATCAAGGTAATGCCAAAAGTCAAAACAACAAAACTCACCGGTGTACCAAAAACAAAGACCGTGAACAGAGGAAAAACCTTCACCATCAAAGCCGTTGCAACACCAAGAAATACTGATGAGAAGGTCACTTACAGATCATCCAACAAAAAAATCGCAACTGTCACATCCAAAGGTGTTGTAAAAGGCATCAGAAAAGGAACTGCAACTATCACCGTTCAGAGTGGTTCTAAAAAACTGACCTGTAAGGTAACGGTTAAATAATTCAAGGGATATTAGCAATCTGCATTTGTTATTTGCTCATAGTTATATCTTATATATTTGAGCACGCAAAACAGACTGGAGCTTGATAAGAATATATATCAGGTTCTCAGTCTGTTTTTGTATGTCTGGAGAATTATGTCGAAAAAATTTCATTGCGGAATAATGATATAAAAGCGTATAATTAAATGGAAGAAATAGTGGTTATCGAATAAAGATGTTTTATCAGATAGAAGGGGGCGGGATTATGCCGGTATCGATGAAGACATTGTTGGAACAATACACAAAAATATTACAGAAAATATATGGGAAACATTTGAAAAGTGTTATTTTATACGGCTCATATGCCAGAGGAGATTATAGAGAAGATTCTGATATCGATATTATGATTCTCCTTGATCTGTCTGATATAGATATTAAGCAGTATCGTCATGAATTGGCAGGAGAAACTTTTGATTTTAATATGGATCATGATCTTGATATTAAGCCAATTGCAAAAAGTGAAAAACATTTTCTGAATTGGGTTGATGTTTATCCATTTTATGCAAATGTAAAGAAAGAGGGGGTAAAATTATTTGATGCAGCCTGATGAAAAAGGAACGCAGAAAGATCTTATTTTTTATCGGATTGAAACTGCCCAAAGTGATATTAAAGCTGCGGAAATTCTTTTGAATGCAAAAGAATTTCGAGGTGCTAATAATCGGGCATATTATGGTATTTATCATGCAATTTCAGCAATACATGCACTAGATGGAAATGCATATAAACGTCATAAAGATGCATTAGCAAATTTCAATAAGAATTATATTAAAACAGAGATTTTTCCCAGAAAACTTGGACGAAAAATCGTAGAAGCAGAAGAAATCAGACATGCCAGCGATTATGATGATTTTTATATTGCAACAAGAGAAGAAGCAGAAGAACAGATAGAAACGGGTAAACAATTATTGGAATTGATAGAAGAATATATCAAAAGAAAATTAAAGGACAATAATAAGTGATGATCGCAAAAAATACCTTCCACAGTAACTCTGTGTAAGGTATTTTTTTGTAGTGCGCCTTGCCTGGTAATGTAATGCTAAATGAGATGGGCAAGGCGCAGAATCCGGGTGGTCTACTGGAAGATGCAGCAAAAAAAGAACACGTTTTCACAAAATAAGATTGACTTTTTTCAAAACTCTTATTATCATATAAAACATATTTAATTACTATGAAATAAGGAATGATAAAAAGTTCTGTTACACTGATGCTGCTGAGTTACACAGATGACGTTGAGCAGCGTACAGGACTGGCAGTGGGCAGACTTTTTTCAGAGGGAGGGGATGGGTACATGTCCATCAAGAAGATCGCAGAAAAGGCAGGGGTTTCACCGGCGACGGTTTCCAGAGTTTTGAATAATCCCAATTATAAATGTTCTGTTTCCGGACTCAGGGATAAGATATGGAAAACAGCTATCGAGATGAATTATGTGCCCAACGAGGCGGCCCGGAATCTGAAAAAAGGCGTTTCCGCAAAGCAGGAGAAAACCTGGTACATCAATATCCTGATGACAAGAACCGATTCTTCCACAACGGATCCGTTTTTTGCGGAGCTCCTTCGGGTGATCGAAAGTGAGATCCATGATAAAAACTGCATTCTTTCCAAAGTATGGTATATGTCTGTGTTTTCCGATGACCGGAAGTGCCGAAGGGAGAATCTGGACCGGCTGATCGACGGAATGTATGACGAGGTGGAAGGGAAAAGGGACGGACTGATCATCATCGGCAGATGTAATAAAGAGGCTTTGAAGAAGCTGAATAAGAAGTATAAGAGTGTGGTATCGGTGAACCGGAATTCTACCAATTATGAAGTGGATGAGGTCCTTTGCGATGGGAAAAAGATCGCAGCAGCGGCAGTGGAATATCTGATCTCCCTGGGGCACAAAAATATCGGTTATATTGGCCAGTGTCACAGCGAGGACCGGTATAACGGGTATCTGGAAACACTGAAGAAGCATGATCTGGATGTGATACCGGAGTATGTTATCGAAACAAAGCAGACTGAGGCCGAGGGCTACGAGGCCATGGAAAAGTTCTTTCAGTCGGACGACATGCCAACCGGAATCTACTGTGCCAATGATATTTCGGCGATCGGAATGCTGAAGTGCCTGAATAAATTTCGGAACCGGTATTATATGCCTTCGATCATATCCAGCGATGATATACAGGAGGCACAGTTTACCAGACCGATGCTGACAACGGTGAGCCTGCCCAAGGAGGATATGGGAAAATTTGCATTATACCTGCTGCTGGACCGACTGAAGGGCGGACATTCCGGTATTGTGCGAATGGAGCTGGAAGGCAGACTGATGATACGGAACAGCTGCAGCAGTGTGGAGGACAGTATGTGGAGCGATTATTGTATCTGAGGATTGCGGATGCGCAGATATAGTGACAGACAGGATGCAGTTGCGCAATGACCAGAGTATTTTCGTGAAAACGTTTTCAGATATTCATATTTAATTAATGGGAATAATATGGTTTAATGTATTCAATTCAAATAAAAAAAATTATAGAACCACAGAATCAGAGTAAACGGAAAGAACAGGTATGATTTGACAGCGAAATGAAGCATTTACATTGGTGGGAAAAAGATTTCCAAATAAAAATGTGGTTGTAAAGGAGTACACAGATCATGAAAAGAAAACGCATTGCAGGTGTCTGTATCGCACTGGCAGCAGTGGTACTGGCAGGAACTTTTGCAGTATCGGGAAACAATACAAAGGATAAAAATCACGTGGAGATCATCAATGTGTCCTATGATCCGACCAGAGAATTTTATGAAGCGTATAATAAGATTTTTTCAAAATATTGGAAAGAAGAAACAGGTCAGAGTGTGGATGTGATCCAATCTCATGGCGGTTCCGGAAAGCAAGCCCTTGAGATTTCCAACGGACTTCCTGCAGATGTGGCGACACTTGCACTGGAATATGATATCGATGCGATCCGGAATGCCGGTCTGATCGACAAGGGATGGATCGATGAATATCCGGATGACAGTGCTCCTTATACTTCCACCATTGTATTTCTTGTTCGGAAGGGAAATCCGAAGAATATCCACGACTGGGATGATCTGACAAAGGATGGTGTGGGAGTGATCACTCCCAATCCGAAAACCTCCGGTGGTGCCCGCTGGAATTACATGGCAGCCTGGGCTTATGCAAATGAGAAATATAATGGCAACGAGACAGAGATGAAAGCCTTTATTAAGAAGCTTTATAGAAATGTCCTGGTTCTGGATTCCGGTGCAAGAGGTGCCACAACCTCTTTCGTGGAAAACGGGCAGGGGGATGTGCTGATCGCCTGGGAAAATGAAGCGTTTCTTTCTGTAAGGGACAATCCGGATGATTACGAGATCGTAACGCCGGGCATCAGTATCCTGGCACAGCCGTCCGTTGCTGTTGTAGATGAAAATGTGAAAAAGCATGATAATGCAGAAGCTGCGAAAGCATATCTGAAATATCTGTATTCCGATGAAGCTCAGGAGCTGATCGCTGAGAATTACTACAGACCGATTGATCAGACGATCCTGAAAAAGCATGCAGATACTTTTGATCTGAAGGTGAAGCTGACAACGATCAAAGATTTCGGCGGCTGGGATGCAGTTCAGAAAAAGCATTTCGCAGACGGCGGAGTGTTTGATGAGATCTATGAAGAGTAGAAGAGCCTGAGATTTTATAACAGATCAGAGAGTTGTAGAAGAGTCAGAGATTTGCAACAGATTAGAGAATTGTAGAAGAGTCAGAGATTTGCAGCAGACCGGGAATTTGTAACAGATCAGAAACTTAGAATAGAAAAGAGGGGAGACAGAAATGAAGAAACAACAGAGTAAACGTGTGATACCAGGCTTTGGACTGACAATGGGAGTGACTTTGGCGATGCTGAGTATCGTAGTTCTGATCCCTCTTGCGTCTTTGGCAGTATACTCGGCGCGGCTGAGTTTTCGGGAATTTATTGAGGTGATCACACGGCCGAGGGTTTTGTCCGGATTCTATGTAAGCTTTATTACCGCCTTTGCGGCCACAGTGATCAATGCTATTATGGGACTGGTCCTTGCGTGGGTGCTGGTAAGATATGATTTTCCGGGAAAAAGGATCATGGATGGAATGATCGAGCTGCCTTTCGCACTGCCGACTGCAGTTGCCGGTATCTCACTGACATCCCTGACATCCGATAAAGGTCTGGTGGGAAGCTTTTTTGCAAATTTCGGTATTAAGATCGCATATACCAGAATCGGTATCACGGTGGCATTGATCTTTGTGGGAATCCCTTTTGTAGTCAGGGCCATTCAGCCGGTTCTGGAGAAACTGGACGGTTCCTATGAGGAGGCGGCCCGTGTTATGGGTGCAAAACCATTCACCGTTTTCCGCAGGGTTATTCTTCCGGAGCTTCTGCCGGCAATGCTTTCCGGGGCGGGACTTGCCTTCGGACGCTGCCTGGGAGAATACGGAAGCGTTGTTTTTATCGCAGGAAACAAGCCTTATTATACAGAGATCACGCCGCTGATCATCATGTCAAAGCTTCAGGAGTTTGACTATGAAAGCGCAACAGCTATCGCACTGGTTACACTGGCAGTATCATTTCTGATCCTGTTTGGTGTGAATCTGGTGCAGGCAAGAAATACGAAACGTATCAGAGGGAGGGATGCATAATGGATGAAAAAAAGAAGCAGGCTTCCGGGCCGGTGAAATGGATCCTTATCGGGATTTCCGTGATCTTTCTTTTTGTGATGCTGGTACTGCCTCTGGTGGTTGTTGTAACCCAGGCGCTGAGCAAGGGCTGGCAGTGCTATGTGCAGGCGGTGACAGATGAGTACACGCTGAAAGCGCTGAAGCTGACCATTGGGGCGACGGCTGCGGCTGTTGTATGCAACACGATCTTTGGTCTGTGTGCGGCATGGGCAATGACCAGATTTCATTTTCGGGGAAAAAAGCTCCTTACCACTTTGATCGATGTTCCGGTTACAGTATCACCGGTTATCGCAGGTCTTATCTATATCCTGGTTTTTGGAAAGCAGAGTCCTCTTTATTCTGTTCTTGAAAGTGCAGGGATACAGATCGTGTTTGCAGTTCCTGGAATTGTCCTAGCAACGATCTTTGTCACGTTTCCATTTGTGTCCAGAGAGATCATACCGGTTCTGGAATCCATAGGGTCCGATGAGGAAGAGGCGGCAGCGCTGATGGGAGCAAAAGGCTGGACGATTTTTACCAAGGTGACATTTCCGCATATCAAGTGGGCATTTCTCTATGGTGTTGTGCTGTGTACAGCCAGAGCCATGGGAGAGTTTGGAGCTGTGTCCGTACTGTCCGGACATCTCCGTGGAAAAACAAATACACTTCCGCTTCATGTGGAAATTCTTTATAATGAATTCCAGTATGTTCCGGCATTTGCGGTTTCTTCGATCCTGGTGATCCTGGCGGTGATCCTTCTGATCGCAAGAAATGTTCTGGAGCATAAAGGAAAGGGGGAAAAAGGCGATGTACGTTGAGTTAAAAAATACCAATAAAACATATGGGGATTACAAGGCATCTGACAACGTAAGCTTTGGTATCGAAAAGGGAAAGCTGATCGGTCTCTTAGGACCCAGCGGAAGCGGAAAAACTACGATTCTCCGTATGATCGCCGGTCTGGAGCAGCCGGACAGCGGTGAGATCATCATCGACGAAAGAGTGGTCAATGATGTGCCTGCCAGCGAGCGAGGCATTGGATTTGTGTTCCAGAATTATGCTCTTTTCCGGTATATGACGGTGTATGATAATATTGCATTTGGCCTGAAGGTACAGAAGGCGGACAAGAAGTATATTAAGCAGAGGGTTATGGAACTGGTAGAGCTGATCGGGCTGAAGGGCCTGGAGAAAAGATATCCGAGTCAGCTGTCCGGTGGTCAGAGACAGCGAGTTGCTTTTGCCCGGGCTCTTGCTCCGAATCCGCAGCTTCTCCTTCTGGATGAGCCTTTTGCGGCGATCGATGCAAAGATCCGTACGGAGCTTCGAAGCTGGCTGAAGGACATGATCGAGAAGCTGGGGATCACCAGTATTTTTGTTACCCATGACCAGGATGAGGCTATCGAGGTGGCGGATGAAATTATTATTACCAACCGTGGACGGATCGAGCAGAAGGGAACCCCACTGGAGGTTTATCAGAATCCGGATACTGCGTTTACGGCGGGATTTTTCGGGCAGACTTCTGTGATCGATGATTACCAGGTGTTCAATCACTTCGAGGAAGTTCCAGGAGGCGAAAAAGCCATTGTCCGTCCGGAGTTTGTAAAAGTGACTAAGAAGAACGAGGAACAGAAATATAAAAGCTCCGCAACAGAGGGCGTCGTAGAACGAGTCGCATTCCGCGGCAGCAGCCTGGAACTGAAAGTCCGTGTAGGAAACACCACACTCAGCGCCAGAAGAAGCCTTGACGAAGAACCCGTCCGGGAAGGCGAAGTTGTGGATGTGTTTGTGCAGAGGATTTTTGTAACGAAGGGAAATGAGGCAGTACTGCTACATAATACAGCTATGGTTGAGGATTGGTTAGTGATATAAAAAAATGCCGCGGGAGCGGCATTTTTTTATGAGCAAGTAGCGTTAGCGGATTGCGAATATCATATGATGTGGCCGCGGAGCGGCATTTTTTTATGAGCAAGTAGCGTTAGCGGATTGCGAATATCATATGATATGGCCGCGGGAGCGGCATTTTTTTATATATGTGAAATTTTCACACCGTAATATTCTGCAAGAGAATCCACCAGGTCATCACGGATTTTTTTGTGGTCATTTCCATCCAGGGACATGACACAGGATACCATCTGACGTTTTTTGTCAACGACGCAGTATTGGCCGTAATTGCCGGACAGGATCAGTGTATCTTCCATAGGTCCCATATATATGAAATATCCATAACCATAGCTCTGGTAATCCGGATGCTCCGTCAGTGGATTGTAAGAATCGATATGTTTCTGACAGGCATCAATCACGAATTTTTTTGGGACGATCTGTTTTCCGTTCAGGGAACCCTCATGCAGAAGCAGATGTCCAAAACGAGCCAATTCATCAATCGTCAGATACAGTCCGTTAGCTGCCATACAATGTCCCTGAGGGCAGAGGGTCCAGTCCGGATTCGGAATGCCAACCGGTTCAAAGAAACGATATCGCAGATAATTCAGCAGACCCGTTCCGGATTTCTCTTCCAGAAGAACAGATAAAATATAGGAACAAAAATTGCTGTACACAAAATGAGTACCGGGTGTATATGGAAAAGAATCATTCTGAAAGAAATATCTCACCCAGTCCTTTTCTCTGTATCGCTCTGGTCCATCGCAGAAAAAGAGCGGATCTTTCTGACCGGATGACATGGTAAGAAGATCACGGATCTTTATCTTGTACAGATTTTCAGAAGGGTCGGAAGGGAAATATTTTTCAAACCAGGGATAAATGTATTCATCAAGAGTGATCAGTCCTTCACGTTCTGCGATACCTGCGGCCATTGCAACAAAAGGCTTGCTTATAGACCATATATTTAAACGGGTTTTGACCGGAAAAAGTCTGAATTCTTCTTTTAGAAGATCATTTTTATATATCTGTGCGTAGATGATATTGGAATGATGTTGCTTTGATTTCTCAAGAAAAATATCTAAAATTTCCTGCATGATAATCCCTCCCTGTAATTATTATTCGTAAAAAAGATCAAAGTCTGAGTAAAGTTCTTCCAGGTCATGAAGGCGTGTACTGATGGACTTGCACTTGCTTTTTCGGATTTTTGCAACAATGCTGTCAAAAAGACAATAGAGACAGGAAAAGGAGTTAAATCCCATTTCATTGAGATTGATCTCTGTAATGACCGCATGATCTGCCAGAGACCATGCCGGTGATGAAATACTGTCTGTGATGGCAAGGATCTTTGCACCATGGTTTTTGGCAACCTGTGCGTATTTCAGTGACCATTTGGTATAGCGGGCAAAAGAGAGCAGAAGAACAACAGTATCTTCAGAAGCTTCCGTGAGATATTCAAAATGGGGATCATAAAATTCATGAACCACCTTGGTATTTCCAAGAAGCTGATTCAGCAAGGTTCCCATCCAGAGTGCTGCACTGTAAGAGGAACGGGCGCCTACAATCAGACGTTTCTTCGCATTGGTCAGATAGGTAACGATCTGATCCATATCATCCTGACTCAGGTGTGAAGCCCAGTTTTCCATGGAATGGAGTTCTTTTGCAATGATGTTCTGATAGAAATTCCCATTGTCCAGTGTGTCATCTGCTGTAGCTGTGGGAATGGAAAGAATATCATTCTGTACAGTACGCTGCATTTCAGAAAAACTTTCAAATCCCAGAGAATAAGCGAGGCGTATGATAGTGGTTTCGCTTACGGAAATTTCCTTGCTGAGTTTCGCAAGGGTGGAATAACTGAAAGAATCAAGGTGTTGTAATATATATTCGGCAACTTTCTTCTGACCGGCAGAAAGAGAAGATATTTTTTCACGGATCAACTGTTCTATTTTCATGAAAACCTCCTGTATTGTACGATTAGTATAATAAATTATAACAGGTGTAAAGTTTGATTACAATATAATGGAGTAAAAAATTCTTCTTGATATAAAAAAGATGTAAATAATGCACAAATTAAAGTGTGTATTTTTAATAATATTGTCAATAGAAATCTTGAAACCTAGATGTTAATATAGCATTAAATAATTCATATGACGTCAGAAAAAGAATTAATTGCACTATTAATATTAGAGCCAATAAAAAAGGGGGGGCTTTTATGTCGTCAACAGTAAAGGAAATAAAAGAAAAAACAGGTTACCTGAAACGAAGTGATCTTTATACAATCGGTGTAGGACAGGCGATTGGATCGGGTGTTCTGACACTGATCGGACCGGCAATTCTTTTGACTGGTCAGTCAGCATGGCTGGCATATGTAGCTGCATGTATCTGGGGATTTATGATGATTGCACCAATTCCATGGATCACATCTACACTGAAACTTGGAGGAGGATTTTATTCTCTGGTAGGAGATATGGCCGGCAAACGAGTTGCCGGTATGTATGCAGTAGGATTTTTGCCACAGACGATCAATCTGGCGACTTATGGTGTGGCAATTGGTATGTATGCAAATTCCCTGTGGCCGCAGGTTAATGCGAAATGGTTTGGAATTGCAGCCCTGAGTGTGTTCTTTGCCATCAATCTGTGTGGTGTGGATGTAATGGCGAAGGTACAGAAAATTCTGGTTATCCTGCTGTTTGTTGCACTTGGTCTGTTTATTGTTCTGGGATGCCTCCAGCTGAAAAATCCGGTGTTTGAGTTTACAGCACCAGACTTTTTCTCCAATGGTCCATCCGGATTCTTTTCCGCAATCATGCTGTATGTATATTCAACAAACGGATATTCCTGCATTATGAATTATGGTAAACAGGCAAAAGAAGCGCATAAAGATATTCCAAAGGCACTTCTGTACTGTATTCCGACACTGATGGTTGTATATGGCGGTGTTGCAATTGTAGCAAGTGGTGTGCTTCCTCTGGATCAGGTAGCCGGACAGCCGCTTACCCTGGTTGCAAAAAATATTTTAAATCCGGCACTTTTCACAGTATTTATGATTGGTGGTCCGGTACTTGCACTGTCTTCATCCATTAATTCAACAATTTCCAATAACTGTATTCCGGTTGCACAGTCCTGTAAAGATGGATGGCTTCCGAAATCATGGGCAGCTCAGAACAGAAGAGGGGCTTACTGGAAACTGATGACATTTACTTATCTTATGGGAATATTACCTGTGTTACTGGACTTTTCTATCAGTGATGTTGTAAATAATATTATGCTTCTGGCATCAGCATTGGCATTTCTGCAGATTTATGCTTATTTCCAGCTTCCGAAAAAACATGCAGAAGCATGGGAAAAATCACCAATGCATATTTCTAACGGAAAATATTATTTCCTCTGCTGTTTGAGCCTGTTTGCATATATCTGCATTTTTATCAATTCTTGCAGAAGCCTGAAACTTCCGGTAGTAATCATCAGTCTGATAGCCATTGTAGTATGCATGGCTTACGGATGGTTTAGAAGTGTAAGTCCTGATGTAAAGATGGAAACAAGTGTGTGGGAGGATTAATGTTTATGAATAAAGACCAGAACCTGATCAATGAATTTGCTATCAAAACTTTAAAAGAAAATCTCAATGTTATGTATGCGCAGATATGGCGTGAAGGACAGTTAACGGCAGAATATAAAAGAATGCCGGTGAAAACCCGCCTTAACACCTGGTCTGCCTGCAAGGGTGTTGTGTCCTGTGCGGCAGGAATCGCACTTGATGAAGGGCTGATTCGACTTGATGAGAAGATTGTGGATATTTTTCCAGAGTATGCACCGGAGAATCCGGAAGGATATCTGGGGGATGTAACGCTGGAAAATATGCTGACAATGACTACAGGTTTGGAAAGCTCTCTGTTTTTCTGTGACTGGCCGGAGCGTTACACAACTCCGGACTGGATCCGATATTTCTTCGAGAATGCGAAAGTGATAAAAAAACCGGGAACAGAATGGCTGTACAGTAATTTTAATACTTATATGATCAGCTGTGCGATTGAAAAACGTGCGGGAGTTAATCTTCTGGAATATTTGAGAAATCGCTTTTTTGAGCCGCTGGGAATTGGAAATCCAGACTGGACTTTGTGTCCGAAAGGGCATGTGCATGCGGCTAATGGACTTTATGTGAATATTGATGAGTTTACCCGGTATGGACAGATGATTCTTCACAAGGGAAATTATAATGGAAAACAGCTGGTGCCAGAGTCGTACATGAAGATGGCAACGTCCAATCTGGTGGATAATTCAGTGGCAGGAAGTCCGGGAAATCTATATTCCGGTTTTGGATATGGATATCAGTTTGTCATGAATCCGGAAGTCGGTTCCTATCGATCCGATGGAAATTATGGTCAGTTCTGTCTGGCGTTTCCTGACAAGGATGCAGTAGTAACTGTAATGTCTCTGGAGGGGGATTTCCAGAAAATAGGAAATCATCTATGGACTACAGTGGTTCCGGAATTATAAGAATTCTGTCTGGCAAATCAGACAGTGTAAGAGGGCTTAAATCTTTCTGGCTTGACATTGGTCAGAAACCGTTTTATACTCCTGTCTTTGACAGTTGCTAAACAAAAAAATCGCTGTACCTTTTGATTTTACTGGGGTTCGGCGATTTTTTTGTGTCGTTTTGGAATATAGTATTTTATCCAATGCGTCGTAAAATCCCTTGCTTCAGCTATGGGGATATAAGACGCGTCCATCGAATTTATGCAAGTAATTGAAGATGGACAAAATAGTAATTGTATTA
>NZ_JBCLNI010000045.1:0-15409 GCF_039062885.1 Blautia sp. 2227st1_G12_2227SCRN_220401
TATAACAAAAAAAGGAAGAATTCCATTACTGAAATCCTCCCTCTTTTTTATATATCAGAACATTCCGTTCACAGTCTTATATTTGTAAAGCATCTCCGCATGATTCTGCTCTTCCACCTGGATATCAGCCAGAAGCTTCCGCACACCACTGTCTTCAAAAGCAAAAACATCCGAGTTGTATTCTCCGGAAATCAGCTTTTCTGTTCCGATACAGTCTGTTGCAAGAAAAGCATCTTGTTCCTTATCCTCTGAGGACATCACCGATGTGTAAGCAGCCTTGGGCTGGTAATCACGGCCGTCACTGTCATTACAGTTTACCTGTGGAACTGTACCGGAAAGCACCTGGCTCAGGGAATCGTAATGCTCCTGCTCTTTTTTCTGAAGAGTCTGAAATAAGCTTTTAAGCTCCGGATCCCTGGCCTGCTGTGCGTATTTTCCGTATTTTTCAATGCAGCTTTTTTCCTGTGTCTGAAGATCCTGGATCACTGTGCGTTCTTTTTCCTTTAATATCATTATGATCATCCTTTCTTTTGATAATAATGATAGTATGGTTTGGAAACGCGATTTTATTCATGTTTTACGCAGTCAGGATCTCCATCAGTGCTCCATAAAGATCCTTGTCCAGCTCCATGGACTGAAGCTCAGATAAAAGAACCGGCAGATTCTTTCCGGCTGTGATCAGCTGATATAATCTGTCCTTCAGTACAAAACCGATCTCTGCCTGGTTCAGGAAATCAAAGATACGTTTCTCTATACGATTATCCGCTACCTCTCCTGCAAGAATAATCTGCACCTCTGCCACTGTGTCTGCTTCCACTTCCACACAGATCTTCTGAAGCTTCTCCTCATATTTTACAGCAGCCTCAGTCTCTGCTCCGTTAACCAGAACCTTCACAGTATCTGTTCCTGTTTTCGCAAAATTACAGAACTCCACGGTATAAGCTCTCTTTGCCGGGATCAGCTCTGTTTTTCCCTGTGCGGGATGAATGGTAAACACTCCCTGATCCTTTTCCTTATAATCCATTTCCGTAAATACACAGGCACCATTTTCGTAAGCACAGGTTTCGTTGTCATCCTCATACAATCTGAAGCTTCCGTCAGCACCCGGGAATACCCGGATATTCAGGCTTTCCGGATTCTTTTCCGCCTCTGTTCCACGGATCTCATCGGTCATCACCAGAATACCGCCTGCTTTTGCAAGAACCGGGATACTGTCCAGAGTACGGTACATATCCACCATTCGTCCACCCTCATAGCGCAGACCTGTTTGACACTCCCCACAGCTAAAGCAGGGGGATTCTTGCTTCTCCCACTACTGCATTGGCAAACACCTTACGGTACTGCAATGTCTTACACAGTGTCCACAAGCTATATTTATACTGTTCCCGTATGCCCTACGGTACAGTTTTTATCTTTATGCAGACTGCATCTGCAGTCCTTTTTTCAGAATATTGATACTTGCATTCGTATCCCGGTCATGAACCGCATGGCATTTGGGACACTCCCAGATACGAATGCCCAGATTTTTTATCCGTGGATTTCTGTAGCCACAACAGCTGCAGGTCTGACTGCTCGGATACATCGTTGGTACTCTGTGAATTTCATTTCCATACCAGCCAGCTTTATATTCCAGCATTTCAAAAAATTTTGCCCAGGAAACACTCGCTATCGATTTTGACAGTTTATGATTCCGGATCATCCCCTTAACATTCAGATCTTCAATACAGATGGTTTGGTTTTCACGCACCAGCATCGTTGACTGTTTCTGCAGGAAATCATTCCGCTGATTGGTTACTTTCTCATACACTCTTGCCACCCTGATCCGCTGCTTCTCGCGGTTATGGGAATCTTTCAGAAAGGCAAACTCCTCTTGCTTTTTCAGTTCAGTCAGCATGGCGGAAGTCTGGGAATAGCCGATCTTTTCCCCATTTTCATAGCCTTCCTTACGCATGGCAAGTCCCCGGTTGTAGATGAACCGGCAACATCCCAGGGTCTGATGGATGAAGTTTTTCTGTTCTCTGTTCGGGTAGATCCTAAATTTAATTCCTTTTTGCATTATCCCATCTTATCCTTTTGTCTCTGCGATGTTTTCTGGTTTTCAATATACTGTTTTACTGTTTCCAGCGGAGCACCGCCCACCGTCGATACAAAATAGCTGTTTGTCCAGAGAGTCGGCATTTTCGTTTTAAGATAGGGAAATTCCTGTCTTAAAATTCTGGACGTATAGCCTTTAAATGACTTTACAGCTTTGTGGATGCCAAACTGAGGATCTACTTCCAAAAGCATATGAACATGGTCTGGCATGATCTCCATTTCCAGAATGTCTACAGAAAGATTTGCAGCATACTCTGTGAGCAGCTCCTTCAGCCGGACGTCCACACCATTAATTAATACTTTTCGTCTATACTTTGGACACCATACTACATGATATTTACAGGAATAGACGACATTGTTGTTTGATTTATATGTTGTGTTCATATTTATATTATACTATGGTTTATTAGTTAATACAATTACTATTTTGTCCATCTTCAATTACTTGCATAAATTCGATGGACGCGTCTTATATCCCCATAGCTGAAACAAGGGGTTTTACGACGCATTGGATAAACAGTGAGTAAAATACCGGTACCACAATTACAGAAAGGTAGATCACTGCTGCCGGTATAAGAAACGCATATGCACCGAAATCAACTTTTCTTTTTTTCTTATTCCCTCTTTATTACATACAAAAACCTGCGGTTTTTATAAAAGCCGCAGGTTTTTCCCATGTTTTTTAAACTTTCTAAACTATTTTTTAATTTTTACATGCTTTCTGTGCATACTCTGTCTGCACCAGATTTTCATACGCTGTACGATCCGTCAGCTCACCTGCATCTTCCAGGATATCCTGCAGAAGCTCAAAGCTGTCTTTTTCGAAGATAAGATTTTCTTTCCAGGTGTCCTGGTCATAATAACGTTTTACAATGGCAGTGATGGTTTCAAGATCTGTTTCCTTGAACTGCGGTGCGATCACTTCTGCGATTTCCTCCGGCGTATGATTCTGCACATAGTCCATTCCCTTCTGAAGTGCATCGGTAAATTTCTGGATGATCTCAGGGTTTTCTTTCATGTAGCTTGCTTTTGTACTGTAGGATGTATATGGTACATATCCGGATGCCTCTCCGAGCGATGCCACTACATAGCCCGCTCCTTCTTTTTCCAGAATGGTCGCAGATGGTTCAAATTCTACTGTATATGCCGCGGAATCATCACTGGTAAAAGCTGCTGCTGTGGAACCGAAATCAATGCTCTGGTCGATGGTCAGATCCTTTTGCGGATCAATGCCGTTTTTCTTCAGTATATATTCAAATACCATTTCCGGCATTCCGCCCTTACGACCGCCAAGAACCTTCTCTCCTTTCAGATCCTCCCATTTGAAATCAGGCATCTCTTCTCTTGCCACTAGAAAATTCCCCGCACGCTGGGTTAACTGTGCAAAATTTACGACAGGATCCGTGGCGCCTTCCTGATAAGCATAAACAGATGCCTCTGCGCCCATAAATCCAATATCTGCCTCACCGGAAATCACAGCAGTCATCGTTTTATCTGCTCCGAATCCCGTCACCAGTGTCAGATCCAGACCTTTCTCCGCAAAATATCCCTCCTCAATCGCCACATACTGCGGTGCGTAAAAGATTGAATGTGCGACTTCATTCAGTGTAACCTTTGTAAGCTTCTCTTCCGTGCTGTCTTTCTTCGCAGCAAATACTCCCATCGGCAGCGCCGTCACCGCCAGCACAACTGCTGCCGCCAGTGCAATCCATTTTTTATTTTTCATGCAGATACTCCTTTACAGACTTCTTCTGTTAGAGTATGCATAATTAATTAATTGGTGACCAGGGGGACATACAAAGTATCGCAAAACACAGTCTCCATGATTCCTTTTGTTAGGATATGCCCAAAAACCAACTGCTGATCACGATCAACTTTCCCATCAGTTAAAAAATATGAATTTTATTTAACAACAATTCAATTGTGTTCAATTTCCAATCCTGCTATGATTTAATCACAAAAGCTTTTGAAATTTCAATCAGGAGAGAATTAGGATGAATATTGGAAATGTGATAAAAAAATATAGAAAAGAGTCTGGTTTCACCCAGGAGGAAATGGCAAACCGCTTAGGAGTAACTACTCCAGCGGTGAATAAATGGGAGAACGGGAACTCCAATCCAGATATTGAACTGTTAGCACCAATTGCAAGACTGCTACATATTTCCCTTGATACCCTGTTGTCTTTTCATGAAAATCTGACAGACGTTGAAATTACAGAACTTATTCAGGAAATGGACAAAATGTTTTCAGCAGAAGGTTACGAAAAGACCTATCAATGGGCAGTAAATATCATAAAAGATTACCCTAACTGCAACATGCTTATCTGGCAGGTGGCGGTGATGCTTGACTCGCGAAGAATCATAGGTCAGTGTGAGCATCCCGATAAGTACGACGAACAGATTAATTCCTGGTACGAAATGGCACTAAATGACAAGGACGAAAAAATCCAGCACCATGCGGCAGATTCTCTGTTCGGATTCTACTTGCGAAAAGGGAATTATGAAATGGCAGAAAAATATCTGAACTATTTTTCCGACTATGATCCCATGAAAAAACTAAGACTTGGGCAATTATACATGGAACAGGAAAAAACAGAAGAAGCATATGAAAAACTGGAAAATATAATTCTTTCAGAGTATACTACTTTGAATCTTGCCTTTGGCATGATGATCACAAAAGCTCTTGACAATAAAGATCATAAATCCGCAAGATTCCTGGCCGAGAAAATGTATGCATTAGCAGGTATTTTTGAGATGGGAAAATACAATGAATGTGCAACCATGTTTAATGTTGTGGTGGCAGAACAAAATGTCGAAGATACTTTTAAGGTAATAAAACAACTGCTGGAGAATGTCGATACAATCTGTGATTTTCAGAAATCAAGATTATATAAACATATAAAATTCCAAGATGTAGAAAATCCATATGCTGAAGAAATGAAAAAAGAACTGATTGCAGGCTTCCAAAATGAAGAAGACTTTGCTTATATGAAAGGCTATAAACCCTGGAAAAAATTATTAGCAAAGTATTGATCCTGCTTATGTTTATTGCAAAATAAAAAACCTATTCATTCGCAATAGATCACATTTATAGATGAAAGAGATGCAGGCGTCGCGGCTCCTGCATCTCTTTTAACCCATAGGGTGCGTGATTGCAACGAAATTTACCACCTCAATGGATGATAAATTGCAATATATTTCAAAAATAAAAGAAGAACGTAATAAGGCACAGGACGAACTTGCTGAACTAAGGAAAATTCTTGAATTGTCAGATGATATTTCTTTGACAGAACACATTACAAAGATAAAAATAAATATTGACAAGGAGTAATTGAACCAGTATTATATAAGTACAAAGAAGTCTTTTTCCGGAGTGAGAAAGATATTATTACTTATTCAAAGGAAAGGGGCTCTGGACGAGTTCCTTTTTACATTTCATAAAATTTGATTTTATAACATATACTATGATCACAAAGTAGCTCTGGATAGGATATTCGGAGTTGTAAAACGGCGGAAATATCATTGCTGGTATTTCCGCCACTTCTTTTATAGATTATTCGCACTATTCAACCCATCCACTCAATTACGCAAAATCAAATCGTCTCATAATTTACATTAATATATGTACGCCACCCCCAAAATATGATAAGGTGAAGCAAATAGAATTTTTCAGGAGGTTATTAACAGTTAAATATAAATTATAAAATTATAAGATCATATAAGTACATGTTGAGTTTTATAAGATATTAGAGTGGAATATTATTGAAAGGAGTTGATGCTTTGAGTAAATATTATTCTATACATGAATTTTCAAAAATTATATGCGTATCCGCCCAGACATTACGAAATTGGGATGCCAATGGAAAACTTCATCCGCATCATACTACAGTAAACGGCTATAGATATTATTCTGACGAGCAACTCAACCAGGTAATAAATGTAAAGCCTAAAAATCGCATTACAATTGGATATTGTCGCGTTTCCAGCCATAAACAGAAAGATGATCTGGAACGACAGATTGATAATGTTAAGACATATCTTCTGGCAAAAGGACAGCCATTTGAGATAATAAGTGATATCGGTTCCGGAATTAATTATAAGAAAAAAAGGACTCCAGGAATTGATCAGGCGAATATCTCAAAATCAGGTTGAAAAGGTTGTTGTTTTATATAAAGATCGGCTATTGCGATTTGGTTTTGAATTGATAGAATATATCGCTTCGCTTTATAATTGTGAGATTGAGATTATTGATAATACTGAAAAATCCGAACAGCAGGAACTTGTTGAAGATCTGGTTCAGATGATCACAGTATTCAGTTGCAAATTACAAGGAAAACGAGCGAATAAAGCCAAGAAACTTATCCGGGAATTGATACAGGAGAAAGTAGATGGTAAAAGCCATAAAAGTAATGTTAATACCAAATAATATACAGAAAACTAAGATGTTTCAGTACGCAGGTGCTTCAAGATTTGCTTATAAATGGGCTTTGGCAAGGGAAATAGAAAACTATGAAAAAGGCGGAAAATTCATTTCAGATGCAGAACTCAGAAAAGAATTTACAAAGCTTAGACATTCTGATGAATACGCATGGTTATTGAGTATTTCAAATAATGTAACCAAACAGGCAATCAAAGATGCCTGCACTGCTTATAAGAACTTTTTCAAAGGTTTGCAGAAATTCCCAAGATTCAAGTCAAAAAAGAGATCAATGCTGAAGTTCTATCAGGATAATATTAAGATACAATTCAGCAATACTCATGTTAAGTTTGAAGGATTTTCTTCGAGCAGGAAAAGAAATAAACAAAAACTAAATTGGGTAAGACTTGCAGAGCATGGTCGTATTCCTACAGATGCTAAATACATGAATCCGAGAATATCTTTTGATGGGTTGAACTGGTGGATCAGCGTATGTGTGGAATTTCCTGATTGCATAGAAAAACTTAATGATGATGGGATTGGTATAGATCTAGGAATCAAAGATCTGGCTATTTGCTCTGATGGAGCTAAGTATAAGAACATCAATAAAAGTCAGAAAGTAAAGAAACTAGAAAAACAGAAACGCAGATTACAGCGTAGTATCTCTCGCTCTTACGAGAAAAATAAGAAAGGAGAAAGTTACTGCAAAACAAATAATGTAATCAAAAAGGAAAAACTTTTATTAAAACGAAATCACAGATTAACAAATATCCGTAAGAACTATTTGAATCAGACTACATCTGAAATTGTAAGTCGAAAACCAAGATTTATTTGTATTGAAGATTTGAATGTTAGTGGAATGATGAAAAATAGACATTTATCAAAAGCAGTTCAGAATCAGGGGTTTTTTGAGTTTAGAAAGCAGCTTGAACACAAGTGCAGGGATAAAGGGATCCAGCTTATTGTGGCTGATCGGTTTTATCCATCATCAAAGCTTTGCAGTTGCTGTGGAAACATTAAAAAAGACTTGAAATTATCTGACAGAATTTATAAATGTGATTGTGGAAATGTCATTGATAGAGATTTTCAGGCATCTATAAATCTCAAGGCTTATGGAGAAAGAGTTGCAAGCTAACACTAAAACGTTAGTGCAAATATGTACGGGTATGTTAATCCGGAATTTACGCCTATGGAGAGTACAAGAACTTGTGAGTAGATAGATATTTATATCATCAAAAACATACTCGTTGAAGTAGGAATGAAACATAGAAGTTTATAACTTTTTATAAGTTTTCAGTAACGGAGCATTCATATGAAATACGACTTCACTTCCATCATTGACCGACATGGCAGAGATTCCATCGCAGTAGACGGCCTGAAGGGCGATGGTTTCTCTCCTGCCCCGCCGAAGGAGGGCTTCGATGCCATCCCAATGTGGGTAGCAGACATGAACTTTCCTACTGTACCTACCATACAGCAGGCGATCATCGAACGGGCCAGTCACCCGGCCTTCGGTTACTTCGAAGCCCCGCCGGAATATTATAAAGCCATCATCCGCTGGCAGGAAACACGCCACGGTGTCACCGGTCTGAAGCCCAGGCACATTGGCTACGAAAATGGCGTTCTGGGCGGAGTTATCAGTGCACTGAACTGCATCTGCTCCCGCGGTGATAACGTCCTGGTCCACAGCCCGACATACATAGGCTTCACCTCAAGCCTGAAAAACAACGGCTACGAGGCCGTACACTCTCCTCTGATAAAGGATGAAAACGGCATATGGAGAATGGATTATGCAGACATGGAAAAACAACTCCGTGAAAAGAAAATCCACGCTGCCATTCTCTGCAATCCACACAATCCCTGCGGACGCGTGTGGGAACGCCGGGAGCTGGAAAAAGCCATGGAGCTGTACCGAAAATATGATGTCTATGTCATCTCAGACGAGATCTGGTCTGACCTCATCCTGAATGGCCATAAGCATATCCCCAGCCAGTCCGTCAGTGAAGATGCCCGCCAGCGTACAGCGGCCTTCTACGCTCCATCCAAAACCTTTAATCTGGCAGGACTTGTTGGCAGCTATCACATTGTATACAACAGCTGGTGGCGGGATCGTATTTTGAAGGAGTCCAGTCTGAGCCATTATAATATGATGAATGTTCTGTCCATGCACGCTCTGCTTGGCGCTTATCAGCCTGAAGGCTATGAATGGACCGATGAACTATGCGAAGTACTAAGCGGAAATGTAAGCTTTGCCTGTGATTACATTGACCGGCACTTTAAGGGTGTCAACGTTTCCAGACCGGAAGGCACCTACATGCTCTTTGCCGACTGCACCGACTGGTGTACTGCCCATGGCAAAACAATCGAAGATGTGGAAAAAGCCTGCTGGGATGTCGGCGTTGCCGTCCAGGACGGCAGGATGTTTTTCGGTCCCTGTCACCTGAGAATGAATCTGGCCTCACCCCGTTCCCGCATAGAAGAAGCCTTCCGCCGAATGGATCGGTACGTCTTCAACAGGTAAAAATCCACTCTGCCATTCATTACAATCTATGCTATAATAGAGCTCATAACATCAGCGTTCCATCCTGTCACTTTCCGGAACGCTGTAAACAGGAGGAAATCATATGGATATTAAAGAGGAAATCCACGCATTATCAGAAGAAATGCTCACAAATCTTGGCAGACTAGTTGCCATTGACTCCCAGCTCGGTACCCCTTCCGAGGGAAAACCATTTGGTGAGGGTCCTGCAAAAGCCCTGGAAGAGGGACTGAAGATTGCCGAAGAACTTGGCTTTAAAACCGTAAACCTGGATAACTACTGCGGTTATGCCGAAATGGGTGAGGGCGATGAGATCGTCGGCATCGCCGGTCATCTGGATATCGTTCCTGTAGGCGGAGACTGGACCTACGATCCGTTCCGCCTTACCCGTGAAGACGATCATGTATACGGCCGCGGGACCACTGATGACAAAGGCCCTATCCTGGAAGCGCTCTATGCCATGAAGCTTCTCCGCGACCACGGCGTGAAGCTGAACAAAAGAGTCCGCCTGATCATGGGCTGCAACGAGGAAACAGGTTCCAAATGTATGGATCACTACAATCAGGTAGCAGAAGAGCTTTCCTGCGGTTTCACACCGGATGCCAGCTTCCCGTGTATCCACGGTGAAAAAGGTCAGCTTGCCATGATCGCCTGCTCCAAAAACACCCGGATCATCTCCATGAACGGCGGTTTTGTATCCAATGCAATGTGTGACACCTGTACAACCATTGTTCCCGATGAGGACGGTCTGAAGGAAAAGCTGGAATCCGCACTTTCCCAGACGAAGCTCCAGGAATATAAGGTAACCGAAGAAAATGGTGAGCTCACCATCTACGCCAAAGGTATTCCGGCTCATGCCAGCACTCCCCATCTCGGTGTCAATGCTGCAGGAGTAACCTTTGAATGTCTGGCAAAAGCAGGCTTTGAAGATGACTTTGTGGAATTCTATAACTCCCATATCGGCACTGCATGTGACGGCTCCGGCATTGGTCTGAAATTTGCAGATGAATACGGCGATCTGACGTTATGCAACGGAATCGTAAAAACAGAAAACGGTGTCATTTCCTGTACCATCGATATCCGTGTTCCGGTAACTCTTAATGAGACCGATATCCGCAAAATGTGCCAGGACAGACTGGAAGATAAAAACGGTCGTATTGAGATCACAAAGGTTGTTGCTCCGTTATTCTTCCCAAGAGAATCTCCGCTGGTAAATGCTCTTTACAAAGCTTACACAGATGTGACCGGCGATACCGAACACAAACCAATGGTCATCGGAGGCGGCACTTACGCAAAATCCCTCAAAAACATCATAGCCTTCGGACCTGAAAAAGAGGGAATTGACTACCGTATCCACGGAGCCGATGAATTTATCCTGGTCTCCGGCATGGAAGAAGCAGTACTGATCTATATGGAAGCGATCAAAAATATGCTTGCGATCTGAAATCAGGAGGATAAGAAATCATGAGTACAAAAGCTGAACACGCTACAAAATTACACGAGAATGGCTGTAACTGTGCACAGGCAGTTGCCTGTTCTTTCTGCCAGGAATTTGGCATCGATGAAAACGAGATGTTCCGTATTGCCGAGGGCTTCGGCCTTGGAATGGGTGTTATGGAAATGTGCGGTGCTCTTTCCGGTATGGCTATGATCATCGGACTTTCCAACAGCCGCGGAAATACCGAAGAAGGTTCCGGCTCCAAAGGTGACACTTACAAAAAGCTCCGCACCTATATCCAGAAATTCAAAGAAAAAAACGGTTCCTGTATCTGCCGTGAATTAAAAGGTGTAGAGACAGGCAAGGTTCTCTGCAGCTGCCCGCAGTGTATCACAGATGCGGTTGCTCTTACAGAAGAATATCTTGCGGAAAACAGATAATCTCATAAAATAAAACAGCAGAATTGTATATTCCCTGTAATCCCGGGACATACAGCTCTGCTGTTTTCTGTTTCTATTCGCTTTTCACTGTCAGATCCTTCACCCATCTGTATTTCTTATAATTCAGGTACACAGCTGGGATCTTTGCAACTTCATCCAGACTGATGAGCTTTCTGGTAAAAATGCCGGCGCTCTTTTATTTTTGCCCACGCCTCTTCGTCAAACTTACGGTCTTTCCTGATTTTCTATTTCATCTCGATCTTAAACAGTCTGGCCGCTTTTTCCTGTGGCATCTTCACTACAAGATTTCCATTTTCGATCTTATATCCGCACATCTCTTCCTTCGGATAGATCACGGATACTCTGCGGACCTGCTCTGCATTTTCCAGCGGGATCACTGCTTCTGTTGTTCCCGGTGTCCATACCGAAAGATAGGTATTCTTCTCTGCTTTCACTCCGTAAGCAAGAACTTCAGATTTCAGAGTTCCAAAACCAAGCGGGAAGAACGGCACGCCGTCACGGACTTCCTCACGGATCTCCTTATACAGGGAGATTCCCTCCTTCATACGGTTCATGGAATTTTCGCCCAGCTTCCATACCATACCGCTGATATATGGGCGGAGAAGCATACCATTTACTACATTGTAGATCACATGCTCTTCTTCATCCTCATACGGATATACCCACATACCACCCTGCTCCGGAGTTACCGCACTGGCTACATTGGCAGCGATATTGGCATTGTAGAGATAATCTGTCTGATCACTGGTAGACTGCAGGCTTAAGATCTTCAGCATACCATAATCCATACGCTGTCCGCCGGAACCGCAGTTCTCCACAACAAGCTCCGGATGATCCCGGAAGATTTCCTCATACCACTGGTGAAGACATTCATAATGCTCACGGATGGCATCTGCACAGCTGTCACTATTCAGATCACTTCCATATCCCATAGTTACGTTATAGTCCACTTTAAAGTACTCTACACCGTAATCATTGATCAGCCTGTCTACTACATCACGGCAATATTTCCGTACCTCCGGATTGCGGAAATCCAGCATATAGCGTTTATTGTCAATGTGGCGTTTTCCATGACGGCAGACAAACCAGTCATCCGGAAGCTTGTTTGCCAGCTCGCAAGCAACTCCCATAACCTCGATTTCCAGCCAGAGTCCCATTTTCAGGCCTTTACTGTGTGCATGATCGCAGACTTCTTTCAAACCATTGGGGAATCTTCCGGATGCTTCTTTCCATTCCCCGACACGGTCCCACCAGAATCCGTCGTCATACCAGCCTGCATCCAGGCAGTAATATTCGCATCCGAGCTCTGCTGCCTTGTCAATGATGGAAAGCTCCCGCTCCGTTGTAGGGTCTCCCATCAGGCAATTCATGTAATCATTAAATACCACGTTCAGCTTCTCATCGTCCGTATTCGGTCTGCGTACTTTTCTCCGATATCTGGTCAGTGCCGCTGCTGCCGGATTCAGGCCACCTTTTACAACCGCTACCCCTGCCGGAACGGTTGTAAAGCTTTCTCCCGGTTTCAGATTCTTATACCAGCCATGCTCCTGCTCTGTGGCGCCGCTTAAGGCAAGATACAGATTTCCGCCCTGTGCAGAGCCATATTCTGCCAGCCACTGTCCGGAGCTTTCAATCTGGAAAATATACGTCTCCCCTGTTTCTCTGTCCTCGGCAATTCCCATGGGAAGATACTCACAGGTAGACCAGGTGCCCTTTCCACTGTAACAATAACGGTTCAGGCCATATCCCTGATGATTGAAGCCATCTACGACCATTCCGTTTAAATTCAGCGTTTCTGCATCGTATTTCTGCCACTGTGCCTCACAGCACCAGCTGTTAAACGGCACATAGATATCTGTTTTTTTATAATAAGGCTTCTCGCCGCCTCTGGAAATTCCCTGATACATAAAAGAAGAAACATAGGTCAGCCCCTGATCCTCGCTTCCCTCGTTGATGATCTCTGTCCAGGTCTGTACTGCCGGCACTCCGTCAAACAGGCGCATATGATATACTGCCTTCAGCTTTTCCGGGGAAATCATTACGATCTCCAGCTCTTTTCCGCCGGCCTGTGCCTTCAGCTCATGGTTCTCATAAACAAAATCCACAGAGGACTGATTGATGTTGTTTTTGTAGGCATGCATGTTTAAGCTTCCTGTGCCGCTTCTGTGGATCTCAACAGCCGGATAACAGATATCCTCCTTCGGCTCCATGACTGCTTTTTTTACTTCCTGTGAAGAAAAATCTGCCAGCTCTACCACGCCGTTTTCCCGGATACGAAACTGGATATCCAGGCCATTCTCATGTAATTCGATCATTTTCATGTTTTCATTTTTATAGCTCATAGAAAATACCCTCCGTTTTTCTGATTCTGATCACAGTATAATATCTGTTTTTTTATAAGGTGACAGGTATCATCCCCTGAATGTAAAAATGCAATATATTGTCGTATTTATTTTTGCGTGATATACTGTTTTCTGACAGTAAAGAGTACAGTCAATCAGACATGTAGGGCGATTTAATCGAATATCTGCATCTGTCCGACTCGCAATTTACAGCTGAAATATTTACATTCCGCTTCGCAGCATACTCAGGAGGTTTTTTCATGCCAGATATTTTCCAGGACTCTTCCCGATATTTCCATATTTCTGCTTTTTATGCTCTCTCCCTGCCTTATTATCATATGGAGCATCACACACATTCCAGCTATGAGATCATGTATATCACCTCCGGTTCCTGCCGGGTTTTCTGCCTGGATGGCACACAGGACACGGAATTCCCACTGAAATCCGGGCAATTTATCTTTATCCGGCCGGATGTACCTCACAGGCTGGAAATTCCGGATGGTTTTCCCTGCTCGATCCTGAATCTGGAATTTTCCCTTACTCCCGAAAAAAGTCCGGTTGCTCTGGAGCTTCTCCTGAAAAAGGATCCCGGATTTTCCCGGTTCTGGAATTTTATGGAAGCCTCCCAGGGCTTTTGCTCCGGCACGGATTCCCGCAGCTTCGGATACAGCCTGAAGGATCTGCTCACCTTTTTACAACAAAATTCCGGTCAGATACAAAAGGAAGAATTTCTCTTCTTTCTTCTTTTCAGCCGCATGCTTACAGAGCTTGCATTCTGCGCCCGCTCCAGCCGGAGCACCCAGGGAATCGTCTATCTGAAAAAAGCGCTCCGCTATATTGACGAGCATTATCTGGAAGACATTGATATTCCTGCCATCTCCGCATATGCAGGGATCAACAAATCCTACCTGCAGGCGCTCTTTACAGAAAAAAACGGCTGCACCATCAATACCTATATCAACCGCAAGCGTATGGAACAGGCCGCCTTTCTTCTGTGCAACAGTACTCTGCACATTACGGATATTGCCTTTTCTTCCGGATACAACAGCCGGCAGCATTTTGCACATACCTTCGAAAAATTTTATCATATGAGCCCCTCCAGGTACCGAAGCCTTCATACCCGGCCTCTCCGTTCGGATACCCAAAAGAAACGCTATCATATGACTGACGGACTGACGTTGGAAAGCGAACCCTTTCCTCAGGAATAAAACTTACTTCATACACCTTCAGGCTGATACCTGCGATCCACGTCTGAGTAGCCTAAAAAAGCGGCCAGGTACGAAGCTCTTATCTCTTCGATAACCTGGCCGGTTTTTTATATTTATTGTCAAGCAGATATTCGCAATCCTGCAGGGGACTTACTTGATTCGGTTAAAAATTTTCTATGGAAGCAGATTCTGCATACTCTTCAGGCTGATCGCCAGTGTGGAGGTATTATGCAGAAGTGCGGATGAAGTCGGCTGCAGGATACCTGCAACGCCACAGGCGATAAGACCTGCGTTAAAGATAATAATAAAACGGTAATTGCGTCTGATACGCTTCATCAGTGCATTGCTGATCTCTTTCAGAACAACAAGCTCCTGAAGATCATCTGCACCTACAGTAATATCTGCGATCTCCCGGGCAATTTCAGCACCATCACTGATGGCGATACCGACATTGGCTGCGGAAAGTGCCGGAGAATCATTGATTCCGTCACCTACCATGATAACCTTTCTTCCGGCTGCCTTTTCTTTTTCGATGAAGTTGGCCTTATCCTCCGGAAGTACCTCGGAATAATATTCGTCCACTCCCACACGTCTGGCAATGGCTGCTGCTGTACGCTCACTGTCCCCTGTCATCATAACGATCTTGGAAATCCCTGCCCCGCGCAGTGCTTCTACAGAAGCTTTCGCCTCCTCACGAAGGGGATCTTCAATACAGATCACGGCCGCAAGGCGTCCGTCAATGGCAAGATACAGGTGGGAATACTCTTCCGGAATATTGTCGAATTTCTCCTTGCCATCCTCCGGGATCAGACATTTCTCATCTTCAAATACAAAGTGATAGCTTCCGATCACGGCCTTATGGTCTTCGATCGTAGTGGAAATTCCATGCGCTACTACATATTCAACCTTTG